>NZ_JAOQJI010000069.1:0-1328 GCF_025567125.1 Phocaeicola fibrisolvens
TCGGATAAGCTGATTGACGATAGGATTATATTGAACCCAATCCTAACTTCTTACTACAGAAGTATTTATCAAGCGACCAATCTGGGCGCACTTGCATATGCCTGCGTGGTTCGGATATTGGTGTGTCCCATCATCTTGCTGATGCTTTCTATCGGTATCCCGGCGGACATCAGCAGGGTTCCGAACGTGTGGCGGCTTTGATGGTAGCTGAGCGAGCCTTTCACTCCCGCCAGCACTCCGATTTCATGGATGGCATACCAAATCATGTCGCGGTTGGGCATCGGGAACACGGGCTTGGTGTCATCCTCAGTGTTATAAAGGTCGAGTATCTGTTCCGCCACCGGATGCAGGGGGATGAACGACTCCACGCCCGTCTTCTTGCGCAGGATGCGGATGTACCGCCTGCCATCAACCGTCCTGCCGATATGGCGCGGGTAAAGTTCCTGCACGTCCACATACGAGAGTGCGGTGAATGCCGAGAAAATGAACGTCCTGCGCACCAGCTCCTGCCACTTGTTCGTCATGGGATGCTCCATGATGTACATCAACTGGCTACGGCTGATATGCCTGAGTTGCGGTGCGTCCTTCTTTTCGTAAGGCACGTCCGCCGTAGGGTTGAAGCGGAGCAGCCCCTTGTCCACCGCGATGTAGAGCAACCTGTTGAGCCACGTCATGCAGTGGTTCACATGGGAGGCTCTGCATCCTTTCTCCTTTACATATTGTTTAAAGCCGTAGCCGAAGTCCTCCGTGACGTCTTCAAGGGCAATGTCCTTCATTTTCAAGGATAACAGGTATTCCCGCAGGTAAGCCTGCGTGCTCTTGGACTGGCGGTAGCTGGAAGTGGAGTTGATTTCCTTCGAGCGCACCCTCAACCGTTCCCGTTCCTCCTCCCCGATTTGCAGCAGGGTCGTGGGTGCGGCGCTCACCTTGGTAATTTCGTTCTTCAACAGTTCCGCACTGACTACCCCGTCCCTTCTCAGCAGGTCGTCATACGCCTGCCCGATACGTTTTCGAAGTTCGTCCAGCCTGTTGTTAGTGCGTTGTTCTTTTGTCTCGCCCGTCTTGGCGTTCCAGTCCTCCGCTTTGCAGTAGATACCCGTTGAAAAAGCGTTCTGTCTGCCGTCAATGGAAATACGGCACTGGATGGCGGTGGTTCCGTCCGCCTTGACCTTGTTGCGGTTGATGTAGTACAATATGTTAAATGTGCTGCGCATAATTGTAATTTTTTAGTGGGTTAAAGAATAAGTTTCATGTCCTTGGTCGCCTCGATGTACCTGTCCATATCGTCGAACAGTTTTTTCGGAGTGACACGTAGGCTCGGCTGTCGG
>NZ_JAOQJI010000069.1:1627-13190 GCF_025567125.1 Phocaeicola fibrisolvens
AACCGTAACCGGTAACGATGTATGGATGACGGCATGGGAAATCGGAGAACTGTTCAATGTGACAACAACGGCGGTGAATGCGGCTATCCGGGCAATCCTGAAAACGGACGTGCTGAATGACTTTGAGGTGTGCCGGTATGTCCGGCTGGAAAACGGTCTGAATGCCGATGTCTATTCCCTTGAAATCATTATACCGATAGCGTTCCGCCTGAATACCTATTATACCCATGTGTTCCGTTCGTGGCTTTTACGGAAAGCGTACGCCAAAGAGCAGAAGGATACCTATATGCTGTTTGTGCCGATAGCCAAAGGAGGCCATTGCTGAGAACGGAACAAACGCAAGCAAGAACGGACAGCCGTCATTCGGTTGTCCGTTCTTGCTTTTGGTCGGAGGCTATCTGAAAGGTTTCCGATAGTTCGCTTCCAGTACCTCACGCAGTCCCGATTCGGGATACAGTGCCTTTCCACCTAAAATGATATAAGGCAGCAGCCGCTCGTTACGGTATTCCTGAAGAGTACGGCGGCTTACCCGTAAAAGATCTGCCACTTCCTTGTCTGTCAGGTACACCTCACCGTCAAGCGGCGGGCGGTAACTCTCCAGAAACCCGCTGAGCCATCTGGAGCTTTTTCTCATTTTCTGCAATATGGAAGCGACCTTTTCGTCTTCCATCGTGATGATTTCATTGTTCTCATTCATGTTACTTCGGATTTAGTGGTGAATATTCGGTTATTTGCCGCTGGGGTGGATTATGCCTACAAGCGGAATCAGCCGCTTGACCTCTTCTGGCTTGTAGAAAAACTTGTGCCCGATCTGTGAATAGCCGATGAATCCCTTGTCACGCAGTTTCTGCAAGGTGCGCTGGCTTATCCGTAACCGGTTACACACTTCGTCGCCCGTGAGCCAACGGGCAAGGCGTTTCCCGTCCCCCTTGCGCTGCAAGGCGGTCACTTTTTCCACAAAGGCGTCCCACTGCACCATCAGTTCCTCGAAGGTCTTTTTCTCAATAGATACCGTTTCCATAAGAATTTGATTTTAGTTCCGTGCAAAGGTAATGACGCAGGCAGAAAAAGATTCCATATTCTGCTAACTGGCAACTTGTTGCGCCGTTTGTCCGGGTAACGGAGCCATTTCTCAAAAAAATCTCACGTGAACCACGTAGTGAGTTGTTAAAGCCCCTTTTGTTTATTGCTGAACTTTGCCGCAGGAACAAGAAAAAAAGACAGAACATGAAAGTGATAACGATGGAAAGTTCCGCATACAAGGCAATGATGGAACAGATAGCAGAAGTGGCCGGCTATGTCCGTGAAATCAGGGAGGCGATGAAACGTGAAAATACGGACAGGCTTCTCGACACGAATGAAGCCGCCAGAGAACTGGGCGTAAGCAAGCGGACCTTGCAGCGCATGAGGGATGATCACCGTATCAGATACGTGGTCCTGCGGCGCAAATGCCAGTACAGGCTCTCGGAAATCCGGAGGATACTTGACTCCCATACCATCCGGGAGGACGGCAGGACACTCGATGAACTGCACCATAACAGCAGACTGCCCACCGGAAACGGCAGGCAGCCGAAAGGAAGGAGGACATGAACATGGAACTGCTGACAAAGAAACTGTTCGAGCAGTGGATGGAAACCATCCTTGAAAGGCTTGAACGTCAGGACGAGATGCTGCTTGCCCTGAAAGCACCGGAAAAACGGGAACACACGCCGGACAGGATACGGCTCTTTGACAATCAGGACCTGTGCCTGCTGCTCCAGATAAGCAAACGGTCACTGCAACGCTACCGCAGCACGGGAGCCTTGCCCTACAAGATACTGGGCAAGAAGACCTATTACAGCGAAGATGACGTGCTGAAATTCCTGTCGGAACATGTAAAGGACTTCCAAAAGGACGATGTCGAGTTCTATGCCTGTCAAAACCGGGGTTTTACGAACTTATCATCAGGAGATGTAAACGACAGCCCCGGAACCGAACGACGTATGTCTTTATAAGCATATTCTTTTATCAGCGAATAGTCGGTGGCATCTAAGGCATAGTAGTAATCATCTTTGTCTGTCGAACGTTTCACAGTCCAATCAAACATGTTTCCGAAAATGGTCAATTCATCTTTTGTGGGGTCAAAAGCAGGAATGGCAGATTTGATGACACTCCCGTCGCTCTGAATCACATAGAAATGATGTCGGCTGTCTACCATGTATCCTAACGTCTGACGGCTGCGGAATTCGGTGATGAAGACGTATTCCGGACGCACATTGTCGGGCAGCCGAATGGCTTTTACATACGGACAGCCTTTCGTACATTTCAAGTGAAACAGTTGGTGGTTAGCGTCCAGCACCAAGTATCCTTCGTCGTAATCTTTACGGGTGGTAGGATTGCCCGAAGCATAGCTGGCGGGAAAAACAAAACCTTTTTGGAGCAACATGTCGGTAAACAGCTTGCTTTTCGGTTCGTCTATCCGGTTTGTCTCCATGCAGATAAACTCAATGCCTTTACCGGTAAAACGGAAAGCGTCATCGGGCATCTTCAGCTCCACCCGCTTGGACATCGATTCCATCAGGAAATAAATTCCCGTTTGGGGAGCGTTGATTGCCGAAGGCACACTTTTAAAGGTAAAGTTTGTCATTTGAATGTCTTTCGGGCTGACTGCTTTGCCGCAAATGGTATCGGGAAAACGCTCGTCTGCCGTAAGCTGACGCACATAAAACGAAGGAAGCAGGCTGTCTACCTGTTGCTGCGTATAGGTGTTTCCCTTTGTATCGCTGCGTCGGATTTGCTTGTTCGCGTCCGTCTGAATGAATATGAAGTCGCCCAAAACCGAGCTGTACATCGTAAACGGGGTTTTCACCGGTTTGGCTGTAAAGAATGCGTAACACCACGGCAACTGCCATACCAGCAGAACCGCCACGGTGAGATAAAGAAATATTTTACTGAATCGAATCATCTTTGTTTCATTTTTTAATCATTAATCAGTCTTGTTTACCGGCTTTAAACCGCACCACGGAAATCCATGAAAGCGAAGCGATGAGCAGCGTGTACAGGGTCAGCACGGGCAGGAAGCTGTTATAGGCCTCGGGTGCCGGAGCCAAGAAGTAGATGCGGCAAATCAATGCGGCAATAATCAGATTCAGCACCCGGCGTTTCCATGTGGGTTCCAGACAAATCCACGCCACGAACAAATAGCCTGCACCACCTGCCAGAAACCACGGAACTGCCGACAGCAGAATATGCCGAACCAACTCGCCCGTAAAGTGCTGGGGCAGGTAAATGCCCATGATGATGAAACTCGTGGCGAAACATGCAGCCAGCGCAAGCAGCCCGAAAGCCAGAATAGCCAGAATCATCTTCTTCTGCGAGTAAGGCAGATGCAAAGTCAGCTTCAAGCACTTGCGTTGCATTTCGGGAAAAAACTGTACGGCTGCCAGCAGGATACCGGTAAGCAGCGGAACATATTGCAACAAATCTACAAATATGGCATCTTTCTGAACCATAACCACCCACAGATGGTCGATTCCCTGCATGGCTATCACGCGACTGACGCGAAGCATGGAGTATCCCGTGATTCCTATCATGAACAGGGTGGCCAACAGCAAATACCAGCGTGTTTTTATCCACTCTTTATAAAATATGGCTTGTATCATACGTTTCTCTTTTTCTGTTTAATGTTAATACTTTCCGGTAAGCCCGATGAAGGCGTCCTCCAGACTTACGTGTTCGTACCGCAAATCGGTATAGGGGACTTGCGACTGTTTCAAAAGTCCCTCCATTTCGGCAGGCGGAAGGAAAGAATGGGTTTCCAGTGTCTGCCGAATCACCGCCGGATGATAACAGCTCTCCGGCAAGTGAGGCTGATAGCCTTCGGGTACGGTACAAGTATATCGTCGGAGGTTCTTCATCAATGTTTCAACAGGCTGCTGGATAAGAATAGAACCGTAGTCCATAATGATACAGTCATCAATCAGCCGCTCCATATCCTGAATAATATGAGAAGTCAGGAAAACGGTTTTATTTTCAGAGCGGGCATAATCGCGCAGATAGTCGACAAAAAGCCGACGATAGCCGGGGTCAAGCCCTAAAGAGAAATCGTCTAAAATCAAAAGTTCGGGGTCTTGGGCAAGAATCAGCCCCAACGCCACTTGCGAACGCTGCCCGTTCGACATGCGCGAGATGCGCTGCCCCGGAGCCACTTTCAGCTTATTCATCAAGTCGTAATATGCCTCCTTTTTCCATTGCCCCGGATAGAAAGAAGCATAAAACTTCTCTATCTGTGTAATGTTCATAAACTGATACTGAACATGCCCTTCCAGCAGCAAGCCGATGTTCCGGCGCAGGGCGGGATTCATGGTTTGAATATTCTCTCCGAATATGCGGCACACCCCTGAACGCGGTTGAAGATAACCGCTCAAAATATTGATAGTTGTTGTTTTCCCTGTGCCATTCTTACCCAGCAGTCCTAAAATACGTCCCTGAGGTACATCGAAGCTCAGGTTCTCATAAATTTTACGTTTGCCGTAATAATGAGTCAGGTTTTTACATTCTATTATTGCACTCATTCTTTATATCTTTTTCCGTTTTTTGATACCTTGAAAAATTCTACCCATAGGACGAACCAACTCTACCCATAGGACTGATGAATTCTACCCATAGAACCGACCAATTCTACCGCATGAATTTTACAGGACTAACCGTCACTGATTCCTCCCTGATTATCAACAAGTTTTAAAAACACGCAAGGAAGATGACCGGTATTAGAATACCGATGACCAGTTCTATACCTCCCCTGCCCCATAATCCCTTCGGCCCTTTAATCATCACAATGCCGCTGAGGGTGATTAAAATCAGGCAGACAGCAAAAGCATCGGCAAACCAAGTCCACCATTTGCCGGGATTAAAATGAAGCTGCACCATCGGGGAGATGAGCGGACGGCGCTTCAATCCTTCATACACCGCATCGTTCGTCCGGGTGTCAATCACCAAGCTGGAGCCTCCTTTCAGGAAAACTTTTATCCTATCCGGTTTCGGGTAATAATATTTGGTGAAATTCTCCGCTTCGTCCAACGGTTCCAGCAATGCCAGAATCACCTTGTCATTCACCTTGTTTTTGTCAGACAAGTCCGCTGTTACCTTATACTCTTTCCGCGTAACCGTATAATGAGGATTTATGCTATCCCGATGGTTCATTACGAGACCTGAGACAGCATAAATCAGAATCATTCCGGCAAAGAAGAATGAGAGTTCGCGATGAACCGTCCTACTCCATTTGCGAAACGCCGCTCCTTTACTCTTGAATTTCATAAGAACTTGCTTCCAAGTAATAGAACGACAGGTAATCTTTTCCGGTAGCTGTTTTTCTTTCAGCTATCTTCGCACGGAAATCGGCAATGCGTGCTTCGGGAGTATTCGCTGTTTCGCCGCGTGCTTTCTTCTCCGAATCACATCCGGCAGCCGTTTCGCCATGAGATTTTTCGGTCTGCGCTTTCAGCCGGCTTTCCCAGTTTTGCAGATAAGCCTCATCAACGCGCTGCTCTTTCAATGTTCCGGCAACCGTGACAATGGCATTGACGCAACGGGTATCAAACGAGCCTAACGGACCGGCTTCTACCCGGATCGTCTTAGTATCGTCGCTGCCCATCAAAAACATTTTCGTAGCGCCATGCTTGCAGGTGTGTGTACAAATCCCCTCAATCGTTACCTCCTTGTTTACCAGCGAGTCGGCATCCGAGAGCAAATCATCAATGCTTAACGCCGACGGAGCAGCCTGTTCCGTTTGTTCAGACTGACTTTGCTTATTACTGTTTCCACAAGAAGTAATCATTACCATAGCTGCCATAAAAGCGGCAGCAACCATCAATTTAGTTTTCATACATTATCATTTTTAGTTTTAGAAAAAGACGCCCAGTGAACAAGCGGCATACCGGGCCGTTCCGCATTTTTTATAATAAGTGCCCTGCCATTGGAATGACAACGACAAACTGTATTTCTTTATCGGATAGTTTCCCTGCAAGCGGACTCCTGCCCAGCCGTAACTGTCGGACAAGTAAGTGATATTCGCCAACAAGGTTTGTGCCGATGATTTCGAAGTATCCAATCCCGGCAAAGCATATTCAGCCGAGAGGTTGGCGTAATAACCGCCGTTGGCTTCTGCCGCCAACTGCAAACGGTTTATCTGATAGTGCAAACGGGCACGCAACGAACCGGACAATGCCGACAGATGGACGAAACGAGACACCGTGTTGTAATCGGCCCTCCACCGATGACAAGTAACGTTAGGGATGATTGCTCCACCCCATGTCCGTTCACCATACGGGAGTTTCTCCCACAGTCCCTCTACCGAAATCCTGCTGTCGGCAATCTTTATCCCCGGCGAGGTACTAATCAGTGTTCCGTACGAACTCCCGCCAGCCTCACCGTAGAGATTTTCCGTTCCCTTACGGACTGTATATTTCGTTTTCAGCTTTACACCGAAAGTATTTCCCTTCCAAGAAGTCCGCAGCCAACTCACATTCCCATCCAAGTTTGTAGTACCCAGCTCCAGCAATGTGAGATTATTGGCACTGCTCAGTTTCTTATCCAGAGCCATGTGGTCCATTGAAACCACGGCAGATATTCCCTGTTCCGCATCTGCCGGCAGGATGCCCACACTTCCTTTCCACTGCATACCTTGATATTTTGTTCCGGTCTGATTCCCTGCAAAACGCGCATAATCCATCCCCAGCCCCAATACATGGTATACCGAAGTAGAACCTTTGTCGGCAAGAAACGAAATCTCACTGTTCTGCTGGTAGTACCGGAAATCGGCGGATACTCCTATACGATACGTACCCAAACGATAGCCTCCTCCTGCGGAGAAAGAAAGATCGGAAGCCGTATTGCGCGGACGTGGGTCTTTATCCCGATAATTATGAGAAGCTCTGTAACCTCCGGTCAGCCCCCATGTCCAACGCCCCGATTCATCGGCATATCCACCATTGAAATAATAAGTCTCTCCCTTCAGGAAACCACCTATTGAATCGCCTGTTACATAAGGAGCCACCAACTCCCAGTCGATGTTCTCGTTCCACAATACATTGTCTTGTTTCCGGCTTCGGTATCCGGCAGACCCAAACACCCGATTATGCTCCGACAGAATAACAAACGAATGTACATCTACTCCGACGTGAGCATCGTTATCGCCTTCTTGCTTCAAAGCTGCCCTGCCCTTATCATGACGGACGGCGTTTACATCCACACTTGTCCACGTATACGGAGTGTAATAATAATACAGTGCCGGATTCTGCCATACTTCACCGCGAAATCCGGTTGCGAACGAGCCCATACGGATTACCTTATCAGGCAATGAAAGCGTATCGGCAACCGTTTGTCCGACGGTTTTCTGCACATTCGTCCCAATGAAAGCAACCAATAACGTTATAACTATTCGCATCCGGATTCGTATCATAAAACAAACAACAAAGATTTATTATGTCAACAAAAACGTTTCTGATTATTCGGCAAACAAACTCGGAGTGGCAGCCGGCGTGAAATCAACGGTAGAGTTGTTCGTGTCTTGCAGTACCTCGCGGTCATTGTCCGTATAAGCCACCTTACGCATTACACACTTGCCGATGTTTTCTGCCACGGTGTTATTTACGCCGATATAGGTATGCCCCATATCCAGTTCGGTAGCCGTAACATTCCACTGCCATTCATTGGTAGCACCGATATTCACAGCGTCTATCACCCATTCGTTAGGGAATTTATATTTGCTCTGAGGCTTGCTTACCGTTCCGCTTTGCAATACATACGTGTAGTCGTAAGTATAATCTGCGATATACTGTTCTTTCGTCATTCCTTCGGGCAGTCTGCCGATGGCATAAGCACGGTTACCCTGCTTGTTCAGTATCCAAATGGTCTTGGTATAGCAATAATAGATATCCATATTGGGAACAGCCGGATTGTCTACGTCTTGTTTCGATTCGATGTACCATTCAAAGTTGGCATTGCTCAGGTCGATGGAGTTCGGGTTAGCCTCTTTGTGGTTGATGGCGTTATCGCAGATAATAAAAGACTCTCCCGGTTGTATCGGATAATCTGTTCCGTTGCCCGGTACTACGACCACAGAACCTACCGCAATCGCTTCGTTCATGATATCCGGGTCTACCGACTGATATTTCTGTGTGGTGGTGAATTGCGATTCCATGAATACCAGTCCGTCTGCATACAGAACCGTATCCGAGTTGTTGTAGATGCGCACGTATTGGTCTCCGTTATACTGCTTTCCGGCCTCGTTATAAGTTCCGGGGAGGAATATTTCGGCAATCACGAAGTCGGCATCGCCTGTATTCACCACGTGTGCCGTCAAGTCCAGCTTGCACGAACCGCCCGAAACTGTCACGTTCTGCTGTACTCCCTGCACGTTTACCTCTACCGAAGTTCCGTTCTGCGAATATGTCCCCTTCCCGATGAAAGTAACGTTATATAATCCATCCGCTAACTGAATAAGGCTGGTAGGGTAACTTACATCGGTCTTAGCAGATGTATTCACGTTCTCGAATGTATAAGTACCGGAGGTTATCTGCAACCCCTCGATTGTTGTATTTACAGTGGCAGAAATACTTACGTCGGACATGCTTACTCCTTCGTCGTCACTACATGCGCTGAATCCCAATGCTGCCGCAAAGAGAACCGCCAGAGCTAATTGATTTTTTTTCATATTCATTACTTTTTTATTTTAGATTATTAAAAAGTCAAGTTCATTTCCATGCCGAAATAAGGCGATTCCGGTGTCCGGCGTTGCAATACTCCCCTCAAGGTGTAATCGGGATAAATGCCCAAGATGCGGTTTACGTAAAACGACAGATTCAGGTATTTACCGATTCGCTTGCTTGCCTTTAAGTTGACATCCATGTAGAAAGGCACGGTGGTACGTTCGAAATAGGTAGCCGAATACTTTTCTACCAGATGCTGCAACTGGATGTTTTCTGCATCTTCGGCACGGAAAGGATAGGTTTCGCCCGACTGGTCGATGTAACTTACCGGCATACCATCGTTCCACAGATTACGGCGATTAGTGTACCATGTACATTGCAGTGAAGTTGAAAAGGTCAAGCCCAAACGCTGGAGATAGGTGTCAAACATAAAGTTGGTATTAAACGCCTGACTTTCTGTTCCTTCTTCGCCCTCGTATAATCCAACGTATTCCAACTGCTTATTATCCAGCAAAATGGAGGAAGCCTTATATTTCGGAACGTCTGAGCTATAAATGTTTTTTATCCACGCCCCATACACCGTAACGCGGGTTTTCAGCAGTTCGATTCGTTTGGATGAGAATTGAAACTCCACGCCTTCTTTCTCCATTTTCATCACGTTGCCCACGGTAGAATATACGTCAAGATTATATTCGTCGGTATAAGCCAGTTCCGACAGTTCGGGAGGAGCAGTCAGCGTAGAGCCGTCAATACTCGACGGGTCATAGAGTTTATAAGCCAGCGATTTGTAATATGTCAGGTCGCCGAAACCGTTGTTCATCCGCTCGCGGAAGTAAGTAACAGACAAGCGATTCCCTTTATAGCCTATATCGGCGCGAACCTCCCACTTCCGGTTACGTGCCGGCTCTAACTGATAATTGGTATTGTCCCACTTATACGTCATCATGTTGATGCGACGGTAATCGGGATTGGTATGATAATAATTCAACTGAATCAAATCGACATACTTCAGGTCGGGGTAAAGCTGCGAAATGGTAGGCATACGGCTTATCCATCCCAAACCGCCGGAAAAAGTGATATTCCATCCATTGAATGCAGGCAAACGCCATTGCAAATCCAGACGGAGGTCGGGATATACCTTGCCTTTCATCTCGTATTGGCTGTCAAGCCCCAACAGCGACTGCAAGCGGACACCCGCCGTAAGAGACAGTTTATGGCTTTGTACGGGAAGATGTAAAACCTCTTCGGCATAGAAGGCAAAAGGTTGCAGCCCCGGCACGTCTTTAAAACGACGCGGACGGGTACTCATGCTTTCACTGATGGGGCGCGTGACGTCGAACACTTGTCCTTCGCCCAAATTCTTCTGATAATTCCACTCCACGCCCATGTTCGTCTCGTTACGCAACATGCCGACAGGAAAAGCCAAGCGGGTGCGTGCCGCAGCCGTAACGTATAAGGGCTTACCGTCGATTTCCATTTGTGCCACGTAATTGTATGGTAAATAGATACCGTCAGATTCTCCTTCTTCTTCCTGAATGGATATGGCTGCCGGACGGTTGAGGGAGACCGATTTCGTTTCACGCATTTTCTCCCATTGCTGGCTGACGGAGGTGGTCAGGTTTATCTCCCGTATCCATGAACGGTCGGGAAACTTCATATTCCATTTGCCTGCCACCTTCAGGCTGTTGAAATCCGACTTGTAAGCGTCTTCTTTTACGGTGGCATCCTTGTCACGTTTTGCATCGTCGAACGAACCGGTATAATCGGTACTGATATTCCAGTGGATGTTACGCTCGTTCCACAGCCACTTGCTATCCAGACGGGCAGACGCCGTGAAGCGCGTATAGTTTTTCACACTGTTGCGCGGGTCAATCTTTGCATCCAGATAATTGACATCGGCATTTAAAATATAACGTCCGTTGCCGTCCAGCCTGATTCCTTTACCTACCGAAAACAGTTTGCTGGTTTTATCGGCTTTGAAGCGTGCAGACAAGGGACTTTCGCTGGTTTTGCGCTGGATAATCACTGCGCCGTTCGACACGTTTCCGTACGCCACAGAAGGAATACCTCGGATAATCTCCACCTTCTCGATATTGTCGGTGGAAAGGGTACGCATATCCACTCCTTTCGCCATCGTGCTGGTGGCGTTTACGCTGGAAGTGCTGCCCGGCATGTATTGCAGGTTGGCATCTGTATTCAGGGACACACCGTCGACGAAAAACCCCACGCCCAACGAAGAAAGCGCCGATGTCTGACCGGTTTCGCGGATACGAATCAGGTTTGCCTGCCCCATCTGGGGGTCGGCCGACTTACCTCCGGGTACCAATTCCATCAAGTCGCTGAAACTGCTGGGCTGAAGGTGTTTCATCGCCGTGCGGTCGATTATGGATGCACTGGCGGCGTACTTCGACTCGGAAGCGGTTACAACAACCTCGTTCAGCGCCGTTGCCGAAGACTTTAAATAAAACGTTTCTGAAATATCCTGAACAACCTTTACTTCTTTTTCTACGGTATCATATCCTAAATACGAAACAACCACCCGATAAGTTTCGGGCCGGATGTGGGGGAGCTCAAAACGCCCGTTCGCATCTGTAATGCCTCCATAAGCAATTTGTTTCCCAACAAATAACTGAACCGTTGCATAATCTAACGTTTGATGGGTCTGTTTATCTAACACAACACCTCTAAACGCAAATGTCTGCCCCCATAAAAAAGAGACATTACCCAATGTTATGAACCAAAGAAGTACGTATATACTTTTGCAAACCATCTCATCCTTTATTTGGTTTACCTCAAATCCGCAACTACGCGCCTATATGATACAGAAGCGAAAATAATCTGCATCGTTAGTAAAAAGGGGGCACAGTGCATCGAAT
>NZ_JAOQJI010000007.1:0-138608 GCF_025567125.1 Phocaeicola fibrisolvens
AACTTTGCCAACGACACTGAATACTAACTGGGGAGTGAACGGATATCACCGGAAATGCTGAACGGGTATCCGCCGGAATATGCACCCAAAGGCGCTAAAATGTACCGTTATCCAAAAAAAATGTATTTTTTGTGACAAACAGGCCCTGTTTTTAGGGACATCTTCGGCTCCGGCCCGCGGCTTTCTAAAAAAAAACAGCTCCCGGTTTTCCGGGAACTGTTTCATATTCAATGCGAATTGCTGTAAAGCTCGCTGAGGAAGTTTTTTTATTCTTTTCCTTTCACCTCGGTTCTGCGGGCTTTCACGGAGTACCTCAGTTCCTTTTCAATCACCCGGTCTTTGCCCAGTCCGTAGGTGTGCAGCCGGTCTTCTTCAATGCCCACTTTCACGAGCCATTTTTTCAGGGCCTCCGCACGTTTTTCGGTTACCTTCTTGTTGATGGCTTCTCCTCCCGTGTGGTCCGCATATCCGCAGATGTCGATTTCCACGTCCGGATTTTCCTTCAGGGCCTTTGCGATGGTAAAGAGTTCGCGGGCATACTTGTCGGTATCCAGTTTCCACTTGCCCCGTTCGAAGTACACGGCCGGCAGTTCCGGCAGTCCTTTGCAGACCACCACTTCCGGTGATTTCTCCGTAATGGCCTTTTCAATGTAGACCGTGTCGCGTATCACCTTCGTCACGGTCCGGGTAGCCCGTTTCCACATCGGCAGGTAGCCCGGAGCATACATCAGGTTGTCCTTCTTCTTTCCGTTGCCGTTGCCGATTTTCCAGATGACTCCGATTTGTGCCGTCAGCACCGTGTTGTGCTTGGTCGTATTGATGGAGTTGATGCCGTCGAACTTTCCGTTTCTGATCCAGATCATGCCCCCCTTCACCTGGGCGTCCAGGTGCGGGTTGATGCGGTATCTCACGGCCAGGTCACCTCCCAGTCCCAGGTCCACCTTTTTCCCGACCCCTTCGGCAAAGCGGCTGTCGTCGCTTCTGCGCTTCACGGTCGACGAGAAATGTTGCAGGTAGATGCCCGGTGCCGCAATCAGGGCCCATCTTCTGTCCCCGTCGCTTCTGCGGAACAGGTTCAGCAGGTTGGTTTCCCAGTTCAATCCCACGTTCAGCATCCGTACCTTGCTGTAGAGGTCCCTGTATCGCATGGAATTTTCCGGGATGTCCGTATTATAATAGGTGTTCCCGTTGGGCAGCAGCAGGAAATCATCCTCGTAATACTGCGAGCCGGCCCGGTTCACGCCATAATCCAGGCTCAGTCTCACGCCGAACAGCGGGCTGATTTGGTAGCCCCCTTGCAGGCCCACCATTCCTCCCAGGAAATTATAGTTTCCTCTGCTCAGCGAGCGGAAGTCACCGGCAAAATACGGAGAACCGATGTGGAATCCCACTGAAAAGCGGGAATAGTCCTTATACAGTTCTTCCTTGGTGGGATAATCCTTCCACGGGTCATCCACCTTTACCGTTTCTTGTGCGGCGAGGTTCACGACACCTCCCCACAGGCACATTGCAGCCACAATATATTTTGCGTAATTCATATACATCTCCATTAATTAAGTCCATCGTTTTTCATTTGCAGGCGGAAGCATACGTACGCCCGTTTCCCGTAATTCTGTCCGTTCTGTTTGGCCTGCAGTCCCACCACCATTTTAAAGCCTTCCAGTGAAGTAGGGGTTACTCCCGGAGTCAGGTTGCTCTTCATGCTCACCTGTCCGGCCGTAGATACCTCGATGTAGTTCCACAGTTCCCCTCTGGCCACGCCCTGCTTGTCATAGATGGCCGCCAGGGAGTACACCACCGGCAAGTCCTTGCGGCTGCTGCCTTCCACTGTGGAAGAAGCCGTTACCGCCGCATTGAACAGAGACTGTATGCCCTCAATCTGGCAGATGGAAGCCCCCGACTGGTTGAGGATGGCTTTCAGCACCGGCAGCTTGTAGATTTCACTCTCTGCGAAGTTGCCCACTCCGATGTCCTCCTTGGTCTGCAGGATTTCCGTGCCCGCCATGAACGTATAGTCCGTATTCGTATCCATCGCTTCGTGGCTTTCCAGTCGCAGCGGTCTGTATTCAGTCAGCTTGTAGTTGTTGCCGTCGTTCAGCACCACAGCCACCTGATACGGAAGCGCCTGTCCACCTTCCAATGCCTCTTCCAGTGTGAAGCCCACTTTCACGGTCAGCTCTCCGTAGGCACTTTGCGTCACCTCCTCTACCGTCATTGCCGGCAGGCTGTTGCTGCTTCTCACCGGTATCACCTCCCTGCATCTCAGTCCGACGATGCCTTTCAGGTTCGTCAGTTTGCCGGCTGCGTCTTCCGGGGTGATTTCCACTTTCAGTTCCATGGTGTAGTGTCCCGGAGTGGTTTCCTTCACCTTCACCGTGCCGTCGTTGTAATCGGCCAGCAGTTCGAAGCTCTGTATGCGGTTCATCAGCGTTTCCACCTGCTGTTTCAAGGCGTCGTATTGTGAAGTCAGCTGGGCAATCTGCTGTTGCATTTTGTCAAGCTGTTCCTGCAGTTGCTGTGCAGCCTCCTCGATGGCCTGGTTCATGTCGTCCAGAGTAGGGCAGTCGTTGATTTTCTGGAACATTGCTTCCAGCTGGCGGTCAATGGCAGCCTTGTCGTAGTAATTGTCCAGCAACTTTTCTATTTCTTCCCGGGTCACGTAGTTGCTTTGTCCTTCCTGCAAGTTCTTGATTCGGTTGTACAAATCCGTAATCTGCGATGCCTGCAAATTCACTTTCGAAGTCAGCTCACCCACTTGCTGGTTCGTCTTTTTCAGGTTTTCGTTCAGCGTTTCCACGAAACTATTGAGTCCGCTCACCTCCTTGCTCAGGTTGTTGTAGTTTGTCTGCAAGGCCAGGATGGAAGACTGCACGTAGTTGTTCAGCTGCGTCAGGGCCTCCGCCTGTTTCTGCTGGTCCCCCTTCAGGTTCAGAATATCCTGTGTCTGCTTGTCTACCTTCTGTTGCAGGGCGAGCAAGTCCTGTTTCAGTTGGGCCAGTTCGGCCGGGTCGCTTCCGCCTCCCTGCTGTTCCAGTGCGCTCAGTCTCTTTTCAATGTCAGTCAGTGTCAGCTGGTAGGCCGTCTGCATGTCCTGTATCAGTCCTTCCAGGGTGCTCACCTTGAGTCCCAGTTGGTCCAGTCTGGTCGACAGTTCGTTCAGTTTTTGCGTATGATTCTCCACCAGCTCCTTTGTCTGCTGCAAGTCATTGCCAAACAGTTTTTGTGTGTTGAGCAGTTTTTCCAGCTGTTGGTTCATGGCCGTCTTCAAGTCGTCCAGGTCCTTCTGCAAGGTCGTTACCAGCTCTTTCAGTTCGTTCAGTTCGGTGTCGCTTCCCGGAGTCAGTGCGTTGATGGCTTCCCAGATTTTGTAGATTTGCAGGTCATATTTTTCCACCAGGTTGTTCAGTTGTTCTCCCAGGTTGTCGTATTTGCTGTTCAGTTGGTTTACCTTGTTTCCGAGCGATTGCACCGTCGACGACAATCCGGCCATTTCATTTTCCACGTCCTGGATTCTTGCGTCCACCTCCGTTTTTACGGCAGTAATTTTTTCGATGGTATTTTGGCGCAGGCTTTCCAGGTTGGCGGCATTTGTAGCCGTTGCCTTCTTCACCTCATCCACGAGCGCCTTCAACTGGTTGATATCCGTGGTCAGCTTGTTTTTCACTTCCTGTAGCTGGGTGAGTGCTTCTTCCATTTTCTGCTTCTGGTCCGCCATGTCGCTGCCCAGTCCGGCCATTTCTGTTTTCAGGCCTTCAATGGCCAGTTCCACCGCCTTCTGCTTTTCCTGCAAGGCCTCCACCTGCATTTCCAGTTTGGCCACCCGTCCGTCCAGCACGTTCAGGCTGGTGTCGATGGCGTTGATTTGGTTGGAGATTTCCAGTAACCGCGTATTGAATTCCTGGTTGGCAATCTGGATTTTCTCCTTGAGTTGCTGTATTTCTTCCGTATTGCCGTCAATTACCGCCTGGAGTTCCGCAATCCGGTTGTTCAAGTCCGTTTTCACAGTCTCCAGTTCCGTTTTCAGCCGGTCAATATCCTCTTTGTGACCACTGCCACCCTCCGTAAGCGCTTCTTCAAGCGCTTTGATTTGTTGTTCGATGAGTGTCACCTTTTCCTTCAAGCTGTTCAGGTTCACCTCACCATTATTGATTTGATTTCGAAGAATTTCCAGTTGTCCGTCGTAGTCTTTTTGGCAACTGGTAAGGAGCGACGTGCCACTTAAGCAGAGTAGCGCTGCGGCTGCCAGTAAATAGCCTTTTCTCTTTGTCATAACGATATAACCTTAATGTTAGTTAGAATAATTCAGTTTCATTACAACAAATATAAAGAAAAATTGTTAGAGAAAAGTGAAGAAATCCTTTTTTTTTTTGCTTAATTCTTCATTTTTCGCCAGCCGTAGTGCCAGATTTTGAAGAACGGAGCCCAGCATACCTCCTGCGGGTAATTGTGTACGAATCCCCACATCCTTTTCAGGGAAGTCGAAAACCTTCCACCGTCTGTCTGCATTCTTTCCCGCGACAGCCGGGGGTCGAACTGACCGAAATTGCCGGCCCGCATGATTTCCTCCAGCAGCCGTCTGCCTCTTCGTTCCGAAGGACTCACCGGCATGTATTTTCTTTCCAGTCCGAATATCGTTTCCAGTACCCACATCACCGCCGCCGCAAAATCCGTCATTTGCAGTGCGCGCCATTGCCGGGCCGTCCGTGCCCGTTCCTCCGGGCTTGTTTCTTGTCTGAATACATAGAAGATGTCCATCAGCTGCCGTAATCCTACGCCCTCACTCAGCAGGTGGCGGTAAGCGTGCAACACCAGAAACACCCGGTTCATTTCCCCCTCCGGTACCCGGACGCTTCCGTCGGTTCCTTCCAGGGTCGTTTCCTGTCCGAAGCCGTTTCGCTTCCATTGGCGGCATAAGGCTTGCAGCCTGTAGTTCGTCAGCGGGTTGAACATCCACGACGGTGTGGTGTGTACCTCCACCTCACACACTTTCGACAACTCCATGTCCACATGGTGATACACCACCTCCGCTTTCGGGTCCGTTTCCCGTGCCAGTCGGATAATCTCTTTCCGGCTTCCTTCCAGCCAGATGTCAATGTCACCC
Source organism: Phocaeicola fibrisolvens (assembly GCF_025567125.1). NCBI lineage: Bacteria > Pseudomonadati > Bacteroidota > Bacteroidia > Bacteroidales > Bacteroidaceae > Phocaeicola > Phocaeicola fibrisolvens. The sequence continues at coordinate 5,102 of NZ_JAOQJI010000007.1, forward strand.
GGCATCCGTCTCAACGGGTGCGGATACAGTTGAGCCACCCCCTGTCCTTTCAGGATCATGGAGCGCATACCTTTCCGGGCAAAGAATTCCGACACCCTGACCGCTTCCTTGTTGATTGCTTGGTTCACCCGTTCAATCTGGTGAGTCCGTCCTATCCATTGCATCAGTAAGGGCCGGGGCGGTTTGCTGGCGGCAGGAAGCACTTCGGCAGCTCCCAGCAGTACCCCTGTCAGCTTCTGCTTTTCTGCCAGTTCCAGCACTTCAATCCATTCCTGTGCGGAAAGAGGAGTTTCCGGTGCACTTCCCGTTCCTACAGCCAGTTTGAGCAATTGGAAAAATCGGTTTTCCTTGCCCATCACATTTCCCTTATCACGTTGCGGATGAACAGCGTGTTGCCGATGATATAGCGGCGCCACATCCGTTTGGGTTCCTTGATGAGTCGGTACAGCCATTCCAGGCTATGTTCCTGCCACCACATCGGAGCCCGTTCCATGGTGCCTGCAAAGAAATCGAATACCGCTCCGATGGTACCGCAGTGACAATGGATGTGCAGTTCGTTCCAGTGGCGGTAAGCCCATTTCTCCTGTTTGGGAGCCGTCATGCCAATCCACAGCAAGTCGGGGTTGGCCCGGTTGATGGCCTCGATGATTTCCCGGTTCTCCGCTTCCGAGAATTCCGGTTTGTAGGGTGGGGAGTACGTTTCAATCCGGATGTTCGGGTACACCGTTTTGCCCTTCTCGCGAATCAGTTTCAACACTTTTTCGCTGCTTCCCATGAAGAAGCACGTTCCTCCCTTGCGGTTCAGGCGTTCCATTTCCATTGTAAACAAGTCCCAGCCTGCAATGCGTTCTTTCGGCTGGCTTTTGGCTTTCAGTTTCCGGCAGGCCATTACGATACTTGCGCCGTCGGGAATCAGCGCATCGCCCTTCATCAGTGCTTCGGCAAAAAAATCATCCTTCAATGCCGTGTTGTAGGAATGTGCATTGATGGTGTTGATCAGTAATTTTCCTTCCGGAAGCGCTTCTAGTTCTTTTTTGGATTCAACGATTTTAAGTTCCTTTAATTTTAGCATATATCTGCGTGTTCAAAAGGTTTACGTTATTGATTTTACAGTTTTCTGTATCTGGCTGCGAACCACAGGATTTCGGCGAAGCACACCAGCGGGACGATGAATCCCACCGCCATTGAAACGTGGTCGGCGATGAATCCCATCAGCATGGGCGCGATGGCCCCTCCCACAATCGACATAATCAGGTAGGAAGACGCCTGTTTGGTATGCGTGCCTACGTGGCGCAAAGATAGTGAAAAAATCGTAGGGAACATGATGGATTCACACAAGAAACACAGCAGCAGGAAATACCACCCGATGGTTCCCGGCAGCAGGATGACCGCCGCCATGCAGATGAAGGCTCCCGTGGCACAAGTTGTCAGCACCTTTTCTCCCTTTACGAAGCGCATGATCCAGCTTCCGCCCATACGTCCCGCCATGAACAGGCCCATGCCGCCGAACGAAAGCCATACCGATGCTTTCTGGGCACTGATGCCCGCATTCTCCGTCGCATAGTTGATGAAGAAACTGTTGATGCCCGTCTGAGCTGCCACATACAGGAAGAGCGACAGCAGTCCCACGGTAAACGAAGCCGTTTTCCAGAGCGAGGTGTCGTTGCCCTGCGTTCCTTTCTCTTCCGCTTCCTGTCCGATTTCCGGCAGCTTCACCCGCGAGAAAATCACCGCAATGAGCAGCACCAGCGTGCCCAGCACCGCATACGGTGTCGTCACGTCGCCCCCTCCGGCAAAGAGGAAGAAGCCCCCCGCCAGCGGACCGCAAATCCATCCCAGTCCGTTGAACGACTGCGCCAGGTTGATGCGCCGTTCGCTGCCCTCCGGTTCCCCGAGCACCGTCACATACGGGTTCGAAGCCGTTTCCAGACACGTCAGTCCGCAGCCGATGACAAACAGCGCCAGCAGGAAGAACTCAAACGACTGAATCCGTCCCCCCGGAATAAAGAGCAAGGCCCCGATGCCATACAGCACCAGTCCCGTCAGCACCCCCGTGCGGTAACCGAAGCGGCGGATAATCCGTCCCGCCGGCAGCGCCATCACGAAATACCCCCCATACACCACCGCCTGAATCAGTGCCGAGCGCGTACGGGTAATCTCCATCGTATCCTGAAAATGCTTGTTCAGTACGTCCAGGATACTGTGTGCCACTCCCCACAGGAAGAAGAGCGACGTAATCAAAATGAAAGGAACCAGGAAACTCCTTCCGTCCCTGGTTCTTACTAATCCTATCTTTTCCATGTCAGCTTCTACTGATTTCCAGTCCTTTGTTCGATAAACTCATTTCCACGAAGCGTGCCCGGTCGTTGGGGCGGCTTTCCGTGAGAATCCGGCGGATACGCAGTGCCGCATCCGGATCTTTGGCCACCATGTACAAGTAGCCCCCTCCGCCGGCTCCCGGCAGCTTGTAGCCCAGACACAGGTCGTCAATCCGTTCCGTCAGTGCCTGTACGGCCGGCGGGTTCGTACCTTCGTCCAGCAGCTGGTTCTGCTTCCACGTTTTCCGTACCAGTCGTCCCATGCCCTCGAAATCATTCCGCAGGATGGCGTCGTACATGTCCATAGCATGTCCCTTCATCTGCTCCAGCAAGTGCAGGTGACGGTTTGAGTTGAGGAACATTCCCCGCACAATCTCTGCCAGGATGCCCTTGGCCGTGCGCGTGATGCCCGTATAATATAAAAGGTGGCATTTCCGGTACTCGTCGCTTGTGAACAGGTAGTCCGGCAGCCAGCGTACCTTCGGTTCCTGGTGCCAGCCCGGCTGCGTCTGCAGCAGTTTCACCCCTTGCAGTACCCCGCCGTACTGATCCTGCCATCCGCCGCCCGTGGTGAGCAGCTGTTCCAGTATCAGCGTGCGGCTGCCGATGCCCTGCTTGTCCCAGTTCAGGCCGCAGAAATCATTCAGTGCCCCCAGCACCGTCGATGCCAGGATGGAGCTGGTGCCCAGTCCCGAACCTGCCGGAATGGCCGACAGCAACGTCACCTCAATACCCGTGCCAAACGCCTTCAACTGTGCCTCCAGCGAGTCGAAATGCTCCGTCGAGAAATTTGGATGGAAACCTGCCAGGGTCAGTGCCGCTTTCGGAATGGAGAACGGCGAACCCACCTTGCTATAATCCTGCAACTCCTCGTAGGTAGACACCACCTCCATGGCCCCCAGGTCGATGGAACGCAGGGTGATGCGGTATTCCTTCGACGGTTTGACGTACACCTGCAACGGCGGCTGTCCGTTAAGCTCAATGGCCAGGTTCACCACGTTTCCCCCCTCCATCAGGCTATAGGGTGGGGTATCCGTCCATCCCCCCGCAATGTCGATGCGCACCGGGCTGCGGCTCCACACAATCTGGTCCGCATACACCGAAAGCTTCGGCTGCTGGCGATGATCCATCGTGCCCGTCAGTCCCTGCCGCATCAGGCCGAACGCCCTGTCTTCCAGGGTCTTCGCCTCCGGTTTCCCTTCCAGTTCCAGCACCTTCGCGCGGAACATTGCGTCGCTGATTCGTTTCAGCAGGGGAGACCCCTCCGGCAGTTCTCCCGGCAAGGCGATGCCCCCCTTGGCAAATTCCTCAGCTGCCTCCAGCAAGTCCACCTGATAGAACACGCTCCGTTCCTGGTTCTGGGCCAGCAGGCTCCAGTTTTCCTTGCGGAACACCTCCCGCTGGGCGAACAGGCGTCGCAGGTTGGCATACGCCGAAATCTCGTCCGCCGATACCTTCCGGGCCTTCTGCCAGATGGCCTTTCCGGCTTCTCCCTGTCCGCCGTCCGTCATCCATTGCAGCACCGTGCCCAGTTCCTCTATCGAGTCCGTCACCGGGAAAATCGCCGCCGCCTGCAAGTCCTCACAGCCCCGTATCTCGTCCGCCGTCAGTCCTCTTTCCGCCAGCCATTCCGTCACCGGACGTCCCAGGTAGAGGGTAGAAGCCTCTTTCAAGCTTCCCTTGAATTTATCGTTGAAGCCATACGGGCGTGCGGCGAATTCCTTTTCGCCCATCGGCACCACGTCGATGCACACTCCCTCCGGCACCTTCAGTTTCCAGTCGTTGCGCGGCACCCCCGTGACGATGTTCCGGCTGTGCAGCTGCCAGTCCTTGCCCACGTGGCTGTTTTCCACCCAGATTTCCGCGTTGTCCGCCGTCAGGGTGAAGTCCATCTCCGCATTCTGTACGAACACCGCCGGATGCGGTTTCACCTTGTGGTGCATGATGGCCCGCTGGTCTGTCACACAGTTCTGCACCGCCAGCGTCGACGAAATCATCTCCCGGCTTGTGCCGTAGTGGTGGAACTCTCCGCCCGGCAGCGGCAGGATGGCCACCTTCAGGCTGTTCAGTTCCTCGTCCGCGATGCGCGGGTGTGCGCCCAGTGCCAGTCCGAACTCCGAATACATGTCGTAGAACTTCACGTCCCCGTTCGCCGCGGTCGAGCGTTTCACCATCAGTTCCACGGCCCGGTCGCTCAGCAGCCAGATGCCGATGTCCATCAGGAACAGGTAATCCTGCATCAGCTTGCCCATCTCCTCCACGCTCGGTTTTTGCAGCATGAAGTCCAGCTTCTCCGGTTCCTTCCGCGAAGACACGAACACCCCGTGGTTCTTTGCCAGCTCAGGGTCTACCCACAAGCCGTAACACACCACGTCCACGTCCGGAATGTCCTGCAGCGGCTGAGTAGCCCGGATGTACACGTCGCCGCTGGCAATCAGTGTATGCAGCCCTTCTGGAGCCCGTTCCATGATTTCCTCGTACAAAGGCAGTTGCAGTGACAGCAAGTTCTGTGTGAGCCGTTGTCCCCGTGCCCAGCGGAACACCGGAATTGGTGTCAGAATCTTTCCCGACGGCGCATAGCCCGGCAGTCGCCGGCTCTGACCTCCCGCATGGAGCAGGATACGTTTTTCCTTTGCCAGCCAGTCCCCGAGTCCGGCTGTGTCACCTTCTTCCGTCCGGCAGGCATTCAGCAGCCACGCCGTACCTCCTCCCGAACCCAGTTTCTTGCCCACCGGGTCCGACGTGCAGAACCACTCCTTGTGGTCCGCGTGCATGATATCGTGAAAACATTCCACCAGATTTGGTGGCAATGACAGTAACTTTTTCATCTTTGCAATTAATAATGAATAATGAATAATGAACAATGAAGAATTAATAATTAATAATTAATAATTAATAATGAAGAATTAACAATGATAGTGGATGGAATGCACCCACTCGTTTTTAATTATTAATTTTTAATTATTAATTGACTTACAGCTTAAATATTCGTTCCATTAATTTCCATTTTTCCTGCGACGTCGCTCCCGGCGCTGCTTTCTGGTATTTCGCCATGTGGGCTTCCCATTCTGCCTGGCGGGGCAGGGTAGCCAGTCGGGCGTAGTCTCGTTCCATGTCAAAGTCGTCGGTGGTATCCATGATCATGAACAGGCGGTTTCCGTCGATGTAAATCTGCATGTCGGTGATGCCCACTTCGCGGATACCCGCTTTCACTTCTTCCCACACGTGTGCATGTTCTGCCACGTAGGCCTCAATCAGCTCCTTGTCGTTGTAGAGCTCGAGTGTCTGGCAATATCGTTTCATAATGAAAAATTAACAATGAATAATGAATAACGTCTCAAGATATATTCTTACTAAGAAAATCTTTCAAGGGTTGTAAAGCAGGTGAACTAAGATTCCAATATTGGATATCATTGAATTGCCATTGTCCACCTCCTAATTTTTTTCGTTTCGTGTTACTTAATGTCTTTTGTGAACTGATATAAGTATATAGTTTTCCTTTCAGGTCTGGGGTTAAGTATTTATCTCCCAAGCAAATCTCATAATCTGAATAACAGTCGAACCAGTGTGCATGATTTTCTTTCTGCATCAATTCTTCCAATAGATTCTCAAAAATACCATCTTGTGCATTATCGGGAAAAAGGAAGATTCCATCAGCCTGCATTTCATTGTCTTGCAGTTCTTGGTTAATGCGTTTCATGGTAGCTGTAAATCCATATCCGGTAGCTGGAGTATCTGCATCAAACACAATCAGATTTTTTCCCCCTTCAATGGTATTCTCTTTAAATTTGTTGGCTACATTCACTAGATTGGAATTTCCGTCTACACAAATTATTTTATATTGTTCTTCGGTAAATCCAAGATTCCTTATCACAGTATCTAGAAATACATATTCGGATGTTTTTTCATACCGTGCTTCAATGAATATATGTGTCATCCTATCTTACCTCCATTTCTTGTTTAATAGCATACGCAAGTTCTTCTGCACTATAACGTAAGGCTACAAGTTCGTCATCATTTTTTCTTATTAGTTTGTAGGATGCAATAAGTTGCGGTTGTTTCGATTTTCCGATAGCCTTGACTAGTGATTTAACTAAATCTAGACTATGTGTAGAGGCAAAAATTTGCGTATGATGCTTTTGACACATATAGAGGATGACTTCCCATAGTTGTGGCATCACGGAGAAATGCAAGCCATTGTCCAATTCATCTATAATGAGTATGCCATTTCTACATTTATAAATGGAAAGTATGACTGCCAATACCTTACGTACTCCATCTCCTAATACATTGATTGGAAGTCGTGTCGGTAGCCCTACGTCTACCATTATTCTGCTGCCTACCAGTTGCAAGTCAATGATGCGTGGTTCTATAATTTTGAGTGCCTCTATAATCTCATTTTCCTGTTTGTTTTTGATTATTTCAGCTAATTTCTCCACAATGTTGGTTTGCATGTGGTTAGAAGGAATATATTCTGCATAAAGTGTTTCCTTGTACCTTTTGTCAGAAGTTATATTTCCTTTTTTCTCTTCTGTAATTACTAGCTCAGAATGGTACTTATTTTCTTTTTCTGCTTCTGTGGAAAAGTTAATTTTTAAACCATAGCGTTTACCCGCACTTTCTGAGGAAGTCTTTTGTAAATCTTCCAAAGAGATATTCTGAGAATGCGATTCAATCATTTGGATAGAAACGTGTCGGCTTTGTTCTCCTTGGCTTGTTAATTGTATAATATGGTCAGGATTTGCTTGATAGAATTCAATTTTTAAATCTGTTTCTTCTAGTGAGTCCAATGCTCTGGCATTATTTGCTAAAATGGGCAATATAGGATTGTCGGGGCCTGACAATATAAATAATGACTCTAGTAAAGAAGATTTGCCACAATTATTCTTTCCAAAAAAGAGATTTACCAATTCAAGTTTATGGAGTGTACATTGGCGGATTCCTCTATAATTTTCTACTGAGAAGTCTGTATAAATCATATTTGTAGCTATTTTCCTGTGAATTGACAGGACAAATGTAACAAAAATAACCTGTTTATTGTATCAAAATTGTTGCAGAATCTCAAAAAAACACCGAAAAACGAGGGATATGTATATGCTTCATGTTTTTCATTTTGTTCTTTCTTCCTCTATGTTTCTGACTTCTTCCTCCGACAGTCCGGTGGCCTCTGCAATCTGTGCCGTAGTTAGTCCCAGTGCTTTTAAGTTGCGTGCAATTGCGGCTTTTTCTTCCGCACGGCCTTCCGCACGACCTTCCGCACGACCTTCTGCACGACCTTCCGCACGACCTTCCGCACGACCTTCCGCACGACCTTCCGCACGACCTTCCGCACGACCTTCCGCACGGCCTTCCGCACGGCCTTCCGCACGGCCTTCCGCACGACCTTCCGCACGACCTTCCGCACGTTCCGTCATGATGTTGTCCCTCAGAATCACGATATTATCCAAGTGTTTGTAGTATGCCTTCAGTTCCTCTCGACTCATGCGGTCCAGTTTCAGTTGCTCCTTCACCTTGTCCAGTCCCGGTGCCGTGGCATGTTCAGGTACATTTCCCGTATTCAGGTAATAAATCCATTCTTCCAGTGGCGTCTTCGCCACCCGGTTGAAATCGTTCACCTTCAGGATGTAATACTCTGGATAGAGTTGGCTCACCTTGTCCACTTTGAATGTCTGTCTCTGGAACGGGCTCAGTTCTAGGATGTCTCCCTCATGGATACCCACGAACTCCGTCTTTCCGTGATACACGAAATCCTTTCCGTGTCCCAGCGAGAAATACACGATGTTCACGCTGTACACCTTCCGCACCTTCTCGTAGCCTTCCCCCCGGTTGATATATTCCGTCACCAGCTTGGAAGCCCCGAAGAGCATCCGTTGGAAATACGCAAACTCATTGTTGTTCTGTACCTCGATGAGCACCAGTTCTCCCTTCGAGTTTTCTGCCAGCATGTCCACCCGGTTGTACTTGTCAAACTCATCCTCCTGGTTGCTTTCGCTTTCCAGCAGTTTGTGGATGGTCACCTTTTCCTCCAGCAGTGTGGTGAGCAGTCCTTCCAGCACCGCATAGTTGGCCTTGTTGCGCAACAGACGCTTCATGGCCCAGTCAAAACGAATATAACTTTCCATAGGGCAATGCCTTTATTTTGTTCTTTTTACAAAGGAAGCAAATTCTCCGCAGAAAAGCAAAAAGATTCCCGCATCTCCTGCCTTAAAAACGCTGGGATGGGGAATCTTTCGTTTTCTGTTGTGCGCCGTATCCGGCTCTTCATTTTTAATTATTTATTTACACCGTCTGGTGGTTGATGCAAATCCCTTTCAGGTACCATTCATACAAGCGGTGGATACCCTCGTCGATTTCCACCTTGTGGTGCCATCCCAGGCTGTGCAGCTTGCTCACATCCGTCAGCTTGCGCAGCGTGCCGTCCGGTTTGGATGCATCCCAGCGCAGTTCGCCCTTGAAGCCGATTTCCTTCATGATCTTTTCGGCCACTTCACGGATGGACAGTTCCTTGCCCGTACCCACGTTGATGTGGCAGTTGCGGATTTCCGTGATGCCGTCGGCGTTTTTCACCGAAGCGTCGTACGTCTGCTTGAAGTCCACGTTCAGCAGCACGTGTACGCTGGCATCCGCCATTTCCTCGCTCCACAGGAACTCACGCAGCGGCTTTCCGGTACCCCAGAGGGTCACCGCTTCGGCTGCTATGCCGTAGTGCGCCAGCACCTCCGTAATGTCTTTCTCGTCCGATGTGCCGTTCACCACAAATTTCTCGCCGTTGCGCATTACGCTCACCGGACGCAGGCTGATGTCCTTGCGCACCGCTTCCCAGTCACCCTCGTTCAGGCATTTGGCCAGGTAAATCTTGCGGATCATGGCCGGCAGCACGTGGCTGTTCTCCAGGTGGAAGTTGTCGTTCGGACCGTAAAGGTTCGTCGGCATGACGGCGATGTAGTTCGTGCCATACTGCAAGTTGAAGCTTTCACACATCTTCAGTCCCGCAATCTTCGCGATGGCATACGGTTCGTTCGTATATTCCAGCGGAGAGGTGAGGAGCACTTCCTCCTTCATCGGCTGCGGTGCTTCGCGCGGATAGATACACGTACTTCCCAGGAACAGCAGCTTCTTCACCCCGTGACGGAAACTCTCGCCAATCACGTTCTGCTGAATCTGCAAGTTCTGGTAGATGAAGTCCGCCCGGTAGTGCAGGTTGGCCATGATGCCCCCTACGTGTGCGGCAGCCAGAATCACGGCATCCGGCTTTTCCTCATCGAAGAACGCCTTTACGGCCACCGGGTCCAGCAGATCCAGTTCCTTGTGTGAGCGTCCCACCAGGTTGTTATATCCTCTTTCCTTGAGGTTGTTCCAGATAGCGGAACCCACCAGTCCGTGGTGTCCCGCTACATATATCTTTGCTGATTTATCCAACATACTAAAACCTCCGTTTCTTCGTAGAAAAATCCCGTTTTAATTGTTAATTATTAATTGTTCATTATTAATTACTTCACGATTCCTTTCTCCAGGTATTCTGCCAGGTTCGTACGGATTTCTTCGCCCGCCTTTTCTACAGCTACCTTCGCCATATCTGAATCCACCATGATGTTAATCAGTTCCTCGAAAGAAGTCTTGGTCGGGTTCCATCCCAGTCTGGCTTTCGCCTTGGTCGGGTCACCCCAGAGGTTCACCACGTCGGTCGGACGATAGAAGTCTTCGCTCACTTCCACCAGACACTTGCCGGTAGCCTTGTCGTATCCCTTTTCGTCGATTCCTTTGCCCTTGAATTCCAGTTCGATGCCGGCACGTTTGAAGGCCAGGTAACAGAATTCACGCACACTGTGCTGTTCGCCGGTAGCGATGACGAAATCTTCCGGTTCGCTGTTCTGCAGGATGAGCCACATACACTCCACGTAATCCTTGGCATATCCCCAGTCGCGCAGCGAGTCGAGGTTACCCAGGTACAGCTTTTCCTGCTTGCCCTGTGCGATACGGGCCGCAGCCAGCGTAATCTTACGTGTGACGAACGTTTCTCCGCGGCGTTCTGATTCGTGGTTGAACAGGATACCCGAGCAGCAGAACATGTTGTAAGCCTCGCGGTATTCCTTCACAATCCAGAAACCATAGAGCTTGGCCACTGCATACGGGCTGTAAGGATGGAACGGCGTGTTCTCGTTCTGCGGCACTTCTTCCACCTTTCCATACAGTTCCGAAGTAGATGCCTGATAGATGCGGCAAGTCTCTGTCAGTCCACACAGACGTACGGCTTCCAATACGCGGAGTACCCCTGTAGCATCCACGTTGGCCGTAAATTCCGGCGAGTCGAAGCTTACCTGCACGTGGCTCTGTGCGGCCAGGTTGTAGATTTCCGTCGGGCGCACCTTGCTCACTACCTGCAACATACTCATGGAGTCCGTCAGGTCCGCATAGTGCAAGTGGAAGTTCGGTTTTCCTTCCAGGTGCGCGATACGTTCGCGGAAATCCACAGACGAGCGGCGGATGGTGCCGTGTACGTCATAACCTTTTTCCAATAAGAATTCAGCCAGGAACGATCCGTCCTGACCCGTAATACCTGTGATTAATGCTACTTTTCTTTCCATATAAAAATAAAAATGAGGTTTATAAATTATGCCTGTGAAAACTCTTTGATGCGTTGTTCTTCTGCCAGTCGGCATACCAGCAGCCTTCCGTCCTTTTCTGCTACGATAAAGCCGTCCAGTCCTTCCAGCACCACCTTCTTTTCGTCGGCCACGTGTACCACGCAGTTCCGGCAGTCAAACAGTTTTACGTTGTCGCCTACTTTGGCGTTTCCGTTTTCATCCTGCGGCAACAGCCCGTGCAGCGAGCCCCAGCTTCCCAGGTCGCTCCATCCGAATTCCGCAGGAAGTACATGGATGCCTTCCGCCTTTTCCATCACGGCATAGTCGATGGATACCTTTTCGCAGGTAGGGAAGTCCGCTTTCAAGGTCTCCGTTTCCTTTTCCGTGTAGAAATCCGGTGCCATCTTCTCCATTACTCCGGCAATCTGCGGGGCATATTTTTCGATGGCATGGGTAATGGTCTGCACGTTCCATACAAAGATACCCGCATTCCAGAAATAATTTCCCTGTGCCACGTATTTCTGTGCCGTTTCCAGGTTCGGCTTCTCTTTGAACGCCTCTACCTTGTAGATTCCGTTCTGTCCTTCTCCTGTTGCGGCAATGTATCCATATCCCGTTTCCGGGCGTGTCGGTTTCATTCCCAGTGTGACGATAGCTTCCGAGTTGGCCGTAAATTCCAGCGCCTGACTGATGCACCGTTTGAACTCTTCCTTGTCGAGTACCAGCGCATCCGAAGGGGTGACTACGATGTTTGCCTCCGGATACTGCTTCTTGATTTTCCAGCACGCGTACGCGATGCAAGGAGCCGTATTTCTGGCTTCCGGTTCTGCCAGAATGTGCTGTGTCGGAATCTCCGGCAATTGTTCCTTTACGATACCGACATACTTTTCAGAGGTAACCACCCAAAAGTTTTCTTTCGGGCACACTCCTTCAAAACGTTCTGCGGTGAGTTGTATCAGTGATTTCCCTACGCCCATCACATCGATGAACTGTTTGGGATATTCCGGTACGCTCATAGGCCAGAATCGGCTTCCGATTCCTCCTGCCATGATAACTACGTGATTTTGCATTTGTATTTTTGTGTTTATTTATTTGGATTTATTCCTTTGTAAAGGGTTTCTATTTCTTTATTGATGGTATCAATATTGAAAGTTGTTTGGGAAAGTATGATAGATTGTTCAATAAGATGATTTCTTAATGTTTCATCTGTCATCAGGCGTTCCATTTGAATAGCAAGTTTATCGCAATCTCCTGGTTGAAAAAGTAGAAGATTTTCTCCATCTTTTGCAATGTCAGGAATTCCCCCTACTGGAGTGGTAATAACAGGCAAGCCGTATGCCCAAGCATCTAGTACGGCCATTGGAAAGCCCTCTGCATAGCTGGGCAAACAAAAAATAGATGCTTCTTTGAAAGCTTTGTCTTTATCTTTTCCATTTATCCATCCCAAAAATTGTGCCTGTGATTCAATTCCTAGTTCTTTTGCTAGTTTTTTTCCGTTATCAATTTCTCCATTTCCGGCAAAAACAATTTTCCAGTCAGGATATTGAGATGCTATTTTAGCAAAGGCTTTAATCATGTCAGCATATCCCTTTCTTTTGTTTACAGTACCAGCATATAATATGATATGCTGTTTTGTGTATTTTTCTGGGAGAATTTCAGTCGTACAAGGATTATAAATGACTTGTATTTTATCTCCTAAATGAAAAGTGTCATTTACGTATTTTTTCCATAATTGTGATAATACAATTACTTTATCCGCATGGCTGAAAAGATATTTGTATACTTTTTGATATTTTCCATTGATAGTCGTCTCAGGAGAGAATGCATGAAAATGTACAATAACTTTCTTTTTCCATAGTTTAGACCACCACATAAAAAGACATTTTCGAATAGCTGATGGAGGTTCACTTGTATGAATGTGTACGATATCATAAAACGGAAGATTCAGTACAAATTGAATCCATCCTTTGCAGAAATAGAATAATTTGAAAATACTACTTTTGTCAATATGAGTTTCAATCCATTTACAATGAAATTCTTTCCATTGCTCACCTTTTTGGTGAGCTTTTATAACGGAAGTGATTCCACCTCTTGTTTTGTGTGAGGTTGCAATAATTAAGACTTTATTCATATCTTTTTATTCTTTGATTCTTATTAATTTTGCAGGAACTCCACCTACAATAGCATTATCAGGTATATCTTTTGTTACAACTGAATTCGCTCCAATCGTAACATTATTACCAATTTTTACTGAACCAAAAATTTTAACTCCTAATCCAAAGTAGCAATTATCCCCAACGGTAACAATACTCTTGTCTTCATTTTCATATTTATTCCCAAAAACGACTCCAGGCAATAATGTACAGTTCTTGCCTATTGTACATGTAGATTTTACGTGGATAAAATCTCCTGTATGATATATTCTTAATCCAGGTCCTATCGTATTAGGATAAATTGTAAATCTAAGTTTAAAACCTAAACGTTTATATTTAAACCAATGATAGAGAAATAAAATTTTAGAACTTTTTGTGTTTTTATAATATTCCACATATCTTAAGTGTCTTATGTATGCATAAATGAACCATACCTCATTGTGCAATATCCAATCTTTCAGTGTCGGTTTTTTGTTGTTAAACCGTTTTAAATCTTCTGTGAGGTAGTAGTTTAAATCTTGTTTTGATTGTATCATTTTTTTTCTTCATTAATAATACTATTGATATTTTCTTGCAATATTGTTTGCATTTTATCTATTTGGTTATTAAGTTTAATAAGATTTTGACTATAATTAGCAAACATTTTGTCTACAAATGATATTAAACTCTCAGCATTAGTATAATCTATGTCAATGGAATAATCTTCAAATCCAATATTCTTCATATATTCTCGTAACTTATAGAGATAGTTTATCGCAATAATTGGTTTTCGTCCTGCAGCAGAACATAGTATGGCAGCATGCATTCTTGTGACAATACTAAATTTAGATTTTGAAAATACATAAGCTAGTTCTTTAGGAGTTAATAATTCTTCTATTTCTATTACTCGATTTTTGTTTCTCATTAGCTCTATAATATGTTTTCCTGCTGTAACATCATCAACTTTATATATGCCAACAACAGTTGGAGTGAAAACTATACTTGTATTGTATTTTTCGATGATATAATCCAAGGTTTCTGCAATAGCTTTGTTGTATCCATCCTGCCTTACAGGTCCTTTTGCTTTTCTAAATAGCCAATCTATAACAGAAACGCAGACGTATTCATCATTATTTATCCCTATTCTTGTAAATAAATTATTCTTTTCTTCTAATTTTTCTTGTAATATTGCTATGTCATAAGAGTTAAATATATGAGGTTTTGTTATGTTTAACTGAGATAACAGATTGAACGATTTATTATCTCTTACGAAGATAGCAAAAGATCTATCTAAAACTTTTTTTGCTTTTTTTATTGTGCTCTTATAGAAGACGGGACCTATAGTTAAAGAAAAATGTATTAACTTCATACCCATTTTTTCGTATATATCTAATGCTTCTAGAGATAAATAAGCTGTTTTGTAATAGACATCATTGATTCTTTCGGCTCCAATACATAAAATGTAATCAGATTGAGATATTTCTTTTAATAGTTTAGCCCTTCTACCCCATAAAAGATTGTATGGCTTTGTTGTAAAAAATAAAAGAAATCTGACGATAAGAATCCAAATAATTGTACTTATAGTCCAGCAAATTTTGTGGATAGTGGTTCCCTCAGGGAAAATGAACAGGTCATTTGTTGTATTTATAGAATTAGAATTTTCTAATGCTTTTATTGATTTGTTGACACGTTCATAATCATTTGTTAAAAGATTGATGGAACAATTATTATCGATTCTCTTTGCTATTTTAATTGCGTTTTCAATTAAGGCCATTGATCCAATATTTGCGGCAGAACCCGCTTCTGCAATAGTAATCTTCATATTTATCTTTTATCTTTAATTAGTCTACTAAGAATTTTATAGATTATAAATGGAAGTTTTGGGGATAGCGTTAAAAAAAGTTGTAAATAACGTCTTTGCTTTTCAACAGATTTTCCTGTTAATATTAATTGTGTGTCATTTGTACGTCCTTTGAAATAAGGAATAAGCTTGTTCTTTTTAATAATATCATCGTACATCAATGATTTTTCAATGTCAATGATTTGTTTTTTTTCTAAAATTAGATTTGGCGTTTGATTTATGACTTCTTTTCCCTTTTCTGTATGAATAATAATTAGATTTTTCCCTGCATTATTTTTTTCTATATTCCATGGATCTAATACTGTTATATCTACGTCAATACCGAAAGGGTTTCCACAGATATTACATCCTGGTACCATCCATAGTTTTTTCCCGAATGGCATTAAAGCTGCTTTTTCCCAAGCAATTTTTTTTTGGTTGAAGGCGCAATATCCTGGCCATCCATTTCCTCTATATGAAAAGGATTCTATGTCATTGATATTTTTTAAGTTGATTCCTGCTAATTTGGCTATAAATTTTGTAGACTCAAAAGATTTCTGCTGTTTACAAAAGATACATAGGGTATAGAGTTTCTTGCATTTATTTTTTAAATATTGACTTAAAGGAAGTAATTGGCAAGTTGTTCCAACAATTAGTATTTTATCACATTTAGTTATTTCCCGCATTTTTAGATTGAGTGGGACTGAATGATAAATAGAATTAGGTAAGTCATTATAGCTAGGTATAGTATTCTTGGTATAAAAAAAACCTTCAGCAAAAGGGTATTCATTTGTTTTTCTTAGAGTATAGACTCCATCGAATATACCATTTTTTAATCCTTCTATGATAATAGTACGAGCAACGCCCCCAGAAGAGGAATTTATTCGTATTTCGTTATTTTTGTTGTATCCTAAATAATATTGTTTTTGTTTGCAATATTCTTTGATATCGATTAATGATGTGTCTTTATTAGCTGGACATATTTGTTTACATCTACCACATTTGATGCATTTTTCTTCTAGAATGTTTAAGGTCATTAATCCATTATTTGCAATTTCAAATTTAATTGCTTTCTGTGGACATATTGCAATGCATGAACCACATTGCTGGCATAAATTATTGTTTATTTTATATAGATTCTGATAAGTTTGAAATACCATACTTATATAGTCTTAAGGAATGATTGTATACTATCACTAATTGTCTTATAATTAAAATATTTTTCTCCGACCTCAAATCCTTTTTCTCCTATTTTATCTGCTAATGAGTGATTATTAATTAGTTCTTTCATCCCTTTATAGAATCCATTTACATCGTATGATATAATTTCTGCAGTTTCTTGATGAATAAAATAATGTGATATTTCTCCAACATTATTGGTGATTAATGGTCTTTTAGAACCTACATATTCTGCAATTTTTTGCGAAAATCGAGCTTTATCTTGTAAGCTATTTGGATCTAAAGGTATTAATAGACCTAATGACTCATCATATATTCTGTAGAGCTCTTCTTGGGGTATTTGGGTTTTTATTTCTATATTTTTTATATTTATATTTTTAATAAGTTGATACATCGTATCCATTTGTTTTTTGTTGCCAAACAATACTAAAATTAAGTGTGCTGTGGAATTCTCTTCTACTACTTTTTTAAAAGCATTCAGTAGGATTTGATTTCTTATTAAGTATTCGGCATGTCCACAAAATGTAAAACAATTGTTGTCCTTATAAGGATATCTTTTTCGATTGTAAGATGCCATTATAGGCAATAACAATTGTGGCTTGTTAAATATTTTTGCTTTATCCTGAAGAAAATGACTGATTGGAAAAATTCCGTCTAAGAAGAAACCAAATGTCTTGTCTTTTAGCCATGCTTCTATTTTATAAGCAAAATTAGGTTGTTTGCAACCTATATGCCATTCATGAAATAAAGCCGTTTTTTTATATCCTAATATTGTACATATTAATGCTAGTATAATATAAACAGGGTATAGTGTCATTCCCAGTATTACAAAATTATTTTTTTCTTGTTTCTTTTCTTTTAGAATCTGCCATATTTTAGGAATATTTTTTAATATGGTCGATAATTTTCCCTTTCGTGGAAAAATATAATAATTGATTCCTGTTTCTGAAACTCCAACAATTTCTTTATCAATACCTTTAGTGCCAAATGGATTATCTATCATTGTGACATTACATCCATGTTCTTTTAATCCTCTTGCAATAAATTCAGCTTTTGAATTATTTGCAGAAAAATGTAAAGGATATCCTTCTGATACAATTAATATAATATTCATTTTATTGTTTTTATGATTTTACATGGATTCCCTGCTGCAATTACATTTGCAGGTATATCCTTAGTTACTATACTGCCAGCTCCTATTAAGCTATTCTCGCCTATATGGACACCTTTTAATACTTTTACTCCATATCCCAACCATACGTTATTTTCTATAATGACAGGTTTATTAGCTCCAGTTCTATAGTCATCTGTATGCCAATCCGAGTCTGTAATTAGTGTATTAGCTCCGCATCTAACATTATTTCCTAATTTTATATATAGAGCAGATGCAATAACAGTTCCTGAAAATCCGCATTTATCTCCAATATCTATTTGTGCTCCTTTTTCTATTGTTGAGAACATACATGGTGTGTATACACCAATAAGATTTGAATTATGTGATGAGTTGAATGAGCAATTAGATCCAATTGTGATAGAAGTGTTGGGTAAGAGTCTAAACTTTGTTTTTCCTCTAAATTTGCAATTCCTTTTTATGCTAACGTGCCACCATAGTATGGAAATTTTATTAATTAAAAGCCAATAAAAACTACTTATCTTAATGAACAGAATACTTATATAATGAGGATGTAAATATCTTATAATCATATTGATTTATCTTTTGAATTATTATATATTTTATAATATGCAGCTAAAATTTGTTCTATCACATATTTGGGAGAGAAATTGTTTAACGCATATTTACGTGCTTCTTGGCCTAATTGTTTAGCAAACTCAAATGATTTAGATATATGTAATATGGCTCCTCCTAATACATAAGGATCTCCATCTTGTACTAAAATTCCAGTTGTATTATTGGTTATTAATGAAGATGTTCCACCCGCAAATGAAGCAATAATGGGCATGCCTAAAAGCATAGCTTCACAGGTACTATTAGGGCTATTTTCAATATGGCTTGTTTGACAGTATAAGTCGGATTGTTGTAAAATAGTGGAAATTGATTTAGCTTCTTGCCTTCCAAGATATTCTATATTTAAATTATTTGCTTTGAGTTTTGTGTATTTTTCAGTTAGAATTACGTCTTTGTTATGGCTTTGTAATCCAATAATTTGCCATTTAAAATTCATATTATTTTGTTTAAGTAATGAGGCGGTTAGATATATAGTTTCTAACCCTTTATATAAACCATTGCTTATTGTTGTTGTAATTGTGAAGGTTTCTGAAAAAGAGTTTTTATTCCATTGAACTTGGAAAAATATTTCTCTCATTATTTCATTAACTTTTAAATAGACGCGATTAGGATTATAAATTAGGGAGCAATATTTATCAAAGTCTGTACGACCAATGATATAGTTCATGTGTCTTAATATTTGTTTTTCTCGGATACATTTATATCGCATCAGATGATTTATTGATGTGCTTCCTGTTAAATTTATCTTCGAAAAGAATGTTTCATATTTGGATACTTTAGTTTGTGGAATACCAGAAAATAGTTTTGCATGTATTGATGACAAAAATCCTTGTATAGATAGTACGATAGGAGTAGTATTAATATAAAGTGATATTAATCCAAAGTCTTCTTCCGTTCCATGTATGTGGATTAAATCTGGTTTTATGTCATTTATGATTTTTAGTAGTGGTTGTACATTATTATTATTAGAAAAGGACATAGTATTTTGTAGCCTTTGCATCCAACGTGTAAGCTTATTTTTGCTGTTATTCTTATATATTGGATAATATTGAATCTTTTTATATTCAAATGGAAGGATATCTTGATTCCAATAAAAAGCAATATGCAACTCAATGTCGTTCTTTTGTGATAATTCTTTAGATAAAGTATTTAACCAACCTCCACTAACCCCTTTTTGGGTACTAATTTTTTCTAATGCGCAACATGGAGTATTGCAGAACCATAATATTTTCATATTCATTTATATTTTAAAGCCAATATGGAGCCGTAAATATTGTGTGCATATCATTCCAATTACTATAATAACTTTCAGTTGACATTGTATTATAAAACCATCGAAATGCTATTAGTAGTGACCATATGACGTAGATTGTTTTTATCTCTCTTTTTTTTATATAT
This sequence comes from Phocaeicola fibrisolvens, assembly GCF_025567125.1. NCBI lineage: Bacteria > Pseudomonadati > Bacteroidota > Bacteroidia > Bacteroidales > Bacteroidaceae > Phocaeicola > Phocaeicola fibrisolvens. The sequence goes on from NZ_JAOQJI010000007.1 coordinate 24,301, forward strand.
TTAAGAATGAAAGTCAATACAAAAGGTGTTAAAATACTGAAAGGCAACATTAATCTCATTGCTGTATTAATTAAGAAATGACTTGATGTTTGTGAGAATATGTATGCAATACTGAAAGTCTTTTCAATATCATTAAACTTGTTGTAATAGTATAAAATTAATATAAGACACAAACAATCATACGCAAAATAAAAAATAGATACATTATAAGATTCACCTATTTCTGTGAGATATTGAGTGTATTTAGTATTTTCCTCTAAAAGAAATAATAAACTATTTGTATCGATTTTTAGTTGATATGAAAGAATGAAAAGTAAAATGATGGCTGTTGCTATAGTTTTATTGATTTTATTAGGTTTGAAATAAATTATTAATAGGTAAAATATACCAATATATGCTGAAAAATGTATATTCCCAGCTATTATTATGATTAGTAAAAATAGAAATATATTTTTTTTGTTTACAATATTGTTATTTGAATTATTATATAGGATTAAAATCCCCATTAGAATCAGCATAATAGCTAACGCTTGTCTTTTACTATTTAAAATGAGTAAGCCATATAATGGTATTAGCATGAGTATTGAATAGAAAAACCACAAGTATTTAATGGGAATACTTACTTTTATTAATTTATTGAGTATATAAATTTCAAAGCAACTTAATAATATGCAAAATCCAAAGAAGCCAATAGGTTTACATAATATCATGATAAGCTCGTATATAGGTTCAATTTTTTCATTTTCTATAAACTTTAGAACAAACGGATGGTCTGTTTCTCCATTTGCTACATAAAATCTTGAAACATATACCCAATAATCATTGGAGTTGCCATAATCAAATGCAAAAAGAAAAAAAATAAGAAAGATAGAGGCATAATAAAGTTTTTTTTCTTTAGACTTAAATGCTAAATATGATAATCCAATAATAAGAATTAGTATAAAATAAAACATAAAAACTGTTTATGTCGATTTATAAATTACTAAAAATTTCTTTAAGTTTTTCGTAATAATGTTCGCTAAAATATGGTTTCATTTTATGGGATAATTGAGTATTTAAAAGTTTTATACATAAATCTTTTGCCTCATTTAAATCTTTTGCAACAAATACATAATCATCGTATATACCTTTAAACCAATCTGCGCCAGTTACTACTTTGTGGTCATTACTTTTTATGATAATTACTGGAGTTCCCGCAGCTAAAGAAAATATAGTACCGTGATAACGGTCAGTTATAATGACATTGTAGCGTGAGAATTTCTCAATAGCATTTTCAATATATTTTTGCAAGTTATTACGGATTTCTAAATAATTTTCATTAATAGTTGTGTCGGTTATGGTAACGCTAGCATATCTGCTTATATCTTTACATAATTTTTTGATTTCTATTTCATTATAAAATTTCTCACTATCATCTCGTACACATACACAGACACCATTTCTTGTATGATTGAAATTTAAGGTTCCAATAAGGGATGTCACAATGTCGGGAAATGGCTTGACAGTAATATCTGGAAACATTTCTTTTGCTTGTTCATATGAAACCATATCTCGGGCCAAGAATAACATATTTTTAGCTTGGTTATAGCATTTACTAGTGCGTAATCTGTTTTCTTCATGCTTAAAAAATATGGTTTGTGGCATCATTAATATATGTGCATAGGGGATTGCATCAATAACTAAGCGGTGCATTAGTTCATGATTTCCTCCTAAATCTTGAGTTGTATATCCGCTTTGGAAGATAATTATATCATTATCTCGATAGTACTTTTTTAAAATAGACAAAAAATTGTAGTTAGGAAATACGACTGTATCAGATTCTATCTTAATTAAATTTGCATTTGGATAATTTTGCTGAATCCAACGGCAAATACAATAATGTTGAGCCATATCACCCAAATTTGAATGTGCCGTAATTCCCAGATAAAAGATTCGTTGTGTTTCTTCGTCAAGGTTTTGTAATCTTTTAATTATTGCATTTGTATCGTTGTATATCTTTTTAATTTTTGCTTTATTGCGAAAGTAAGCTAATATCGGACTATATAGCCATCCAAATGTTTTTCTAATTTTCATTTTTAGTTTTTTATTCATAACTTTTTCTTTTTTATATATGTTGTGATAAAATTAGGTAGTAACATTTTTATATAATTGCGAATTGTTGTATTTGTAGTAGATTGTATTTTTTTAGGCGGAAAGTAACAAAGAGCTAATTCTTCAAAATTTGCTCCTTGGGTGTATGAGTCCCAAAATTTATCATAATTGATTGGACGTGTTTGTGGGTTGTGTAAGTTTTTATTTCCTTTGGCCGCATCTTCAAAGGTTCTAGGTTCTGCTATCAGCTGATGCTGAATTTTTGAGTATAAGTTTTGTCCTTTAGCTGTATTTATGGAAATAAAAGAAGTGCCTTTTTGGTATGATTTAAATTTAAAGTTATATGGCGAATACCCCCAATAATCTGCTAACGTTATATCTGAGACTCTTTCTCTAGTCGCATATTTACAATGAAAACAGTTTTCTCTTAATAGATAATTGTCAACAAAACCACAAAAATAGGAATCTTCATAGACAGAACATTTTGTATAGCTATCATCTGAAAAGATATACTTCATACACGTATGGTATTGATCAGGGTTCTTGTCTCTAAAACGGATTTCTTTTATTTTTTTGTTATATTTCTTTTCTATGTATTTAATACGATCTGAAAGAGCTTTATGTGATGGAACGCCATGACAGACAATATCTAAGGTATATAAATTATTGAAATCTTGTTTTAAATAGGACTTTAGTCCCGCAACTTGGCAAGGTGTACCTGAAAAAAGTACTATTTGGCTGTTCTTAAGTAATTGTTGAATTTTTATAAAACAATTATTAATATTGCTATGAGTATATTTACTTCCTTGAAAAAGAGATATTTTGTTTATATCGTTCGTAACAATATGTTTTGCGCCAGTGCTTTCCCATATTGATCCACAAAAGTATCCACCTTCTTCAATTATTTTTTTTGATAATAAATATGAAACACCTCCGCTTGTGCTATCTTTCCTTTCTTTTTTGTTATTATTCCATCCGGCTAAGATATTAAGAGGTTGGTATTTGTTGACTTTATTTAATACAGGGCAAATTCTTATACATTTGTGACAATTGATACAGATGTTTGAGTCAATAACAGGATATATATGACCTTTTATACTTTCTTGCATAGATATAGCATGAGTTGGGCAACCCTGCATACAAGCTTGACACCCTGTACAATCTTGTTTATTGCAAATTTCCATTTGGTAACAGAATTTATTTATTTAAGATTGAATAGTTTTGCAAATCTTCTTTTTAGAAGGAATAGTTTTTCTTTTGGACCATATGACATTGATTTATCAATTTCCTCAGAAAGTATGATATTATTTATTACATATTCAGGATGTTTTAAAGGAAATTTGTATTCATATGTTGGCTGATAATATAATTTTCTGATTTTAGGTGGTAGCATTGTTAAGTTGTCTACAGAATGTGTAGATACTGAAGATATACCGATATTTGAAATAAGATTTTTAGAAGGAATAATCGCAAGCATTGAATTAAAGATTCGTGTGCTAGATACAAAATCTTCGTAGTGTTCTCTTCCTGTTGCTTTATGTTTGTAATATGAAGTCAATCTTTTTTCTGTCAAGTCCCCACTTTTCTCCAATAATGTAATAGATTCATTATTCTCCAAAAACTTATATTGAGGGTCCCACATATCCACGAAGCGTTTCCATGTTGCCCATCCCCATATTGGACCTTGTTTACGGCAGAAAAAATAATCTGCGTCTATGTTTACCTTTCCCATATGATTCATGCCAGAAATCATACAGATTCTAGAGTCGTTTTCATATTTATCTAGTAATTCTTTACAGAAAGGAAAGAAACTTTGGGAAGGGACATCATCATCTTCAAGAATAATGCCTTTATCAACGTGCTCAAACATCCATTTTTGTGATAAATATTCAGAAGGGTCGCATCCTACATTTTTTTCTTGATACCAACGGTATACTTCACATTCCCAGTCTATATTTTCAACAATCTCCCTACATTCATTAATTCCTTTTATATCATCAGGCCTATTTAAACGAGGTCCATCTTGATATAAAAATAGTTTTGAGGGGCGAGCTATTTTTATTTGCTCAAAGACCTTAGACGTTTGCTCTGGTCTAGCGAAAAAAAGGAGTAATACAGCAATATCAATAGATGCTTTCTTCATCGTTTTATCTTTTTGTTAATTAAGGAATAAATTTTACTTTTCTCTTCTTTGTTTAAACCGAAAATTCCAATCATAGCTATTATCCAAATTATGGCCATGATGGAAAAGCCTAGAAAACCATAGATATTGTCAGACCATAACATTTTTAAAATAATTAATGGGCTTGAAAAAAATGTGACCAATAAGCATGGTTTTGTGGTATGTTTTATGTACTCTTTTATTTTAAAGGTTGAAATTTTAGATAGATATATTAGCTGGAAAACCAATATTGATATTACTGCGGCTATGGTACAAATTATAATTGTATAAGCAGGAGCTCCTATGTTGTAAAAAAAATAAGAAACTGGAAGTACTAATAAGTAAGCACAACTATAAAAGATTTGATATGTACGTATTTTCCCTGTTGCTTGAATATATGAATCAAATCCGACTCCCATACATTTTATTAATCCTCCTATGAGAAGAAGAATAGCAAAGATATTGGTATAGGTCGGTGCTTTGTTTAGCCAAAGTTTTAATACAATATCTATATTTAGTATTAATGGAATTGTTGGAATCAACATAATGAAAAATGCATATTTAGAAATGTTATATACTATGGCTAATGATCTTGCATTTTTATTACCTCCTTGATTTTTCATAATTTGTGGAACTGCAGCTTGATTAAGACTTTGTACAAACATCATTACGTAGTTGTTTATTTGAAAACCAATTCCAAATGCTGCATTTATGATGGTGTTGAAAAATAAGTTTATAATCATATTTGAACCTTGGTTTTGTCCAATAGACGCTACTGCTCCTAACATAATCCAAAATGCATATTGTAAAATTTGTATATAATCAGTTCGTTTCTTGTTAAAACTCCATCGTATAATATCTTTATCTTTTATTCTGCAATAGATAAAAAGACAAATTGGGAGAAGTGCTGAATATAAAGTTACAATAGTAGAGTAAGCTCTAAGTCGGTTGCCTAAATAATAGGTTAATGTTATAACTAGGATAAGTTGCAATATCGATCTTCCAATTTCGACAATAGCTGTAAAAATAAATTTCTCTCTTGCAATTATCAACCCATTGTAGGGTATACTAAGTATGTTAAGAGAAGTGGCAAGCATGCTCATATGGAGCACAAATATAGCGTCATTTATTTTGGATGAGTCAATATTCGCTATATTCTTTATATAATAAATGCCTAAAGTTTCACCTAAAGTAACGAGGAAAAGTACCAATCCAATATGTATAACCATTACAGTATTAAATATCTTATTAGGATTTCCTTCCTTTCCTTTTCCGAACTCGACTACTATATGGCGATAGGTAACTGAAACCATTGTGGTCCCAAAGAAATTCATCATGGAAACAATTCCTCCAACAATAGTATATAGTCCATAATCACTGGCTCCTAATACTTGAAGTATTACTCTAGACGTATATAGGCCTATAAATATAGAGAGGATAAGTTTGATATATAAAATACCAGTATTTAATGCTAAACGTTTATTTTCCGAATTAGTCATACTTTTGTTCGAGAAATTATTTCCGATTGTTTAATTTAAAATTTGTTACAAAAGCATTATTTAGATCCATAGCCATAACCGTAGCCATAGCCATATTTCTTTCCATAACCGTATTTGCCATATTTCCCATACTTCCCGTAGCCGTAGTAATAGCCATTTTTACGCTGATTCATGTCGATACAGTTAATCAATGTACAGAGGTTCGGGAGTTTATGGTCTTTCTTCAGCTCGTTGATGAGTTCATAGTGGCTTTTGTGGGTATAGCCGGCACGGCAAATATATACACTCAGGTCGGCTACACGGGCAATCAACTGGGTATCGGTTACCATACCGATAGGGGCTGTATCCAGAATTACATAGTCGAAGTTTACTTTCAGAATTTCAATGGCTTTGTCAAGTGTCTTACGGGCAACCAGTTCGGTAGGGTTTGGAGGAACGGTACCTCCCGGAAGGATATACAAGTTGGATGAGACCGTAGAAGGCTGACACAAAGAAAGTAAATCGGTATGTTCCGGATCGGCCAGATATTGAGTGATGCCTTTTTCTTTATGGGAAATCTGGAATATTTTATTCAGACCGGGTTTACGGATATCGAGACCTACAATTACTGTTTTTTTGCCCATGAAAGCAAAGCTGCAAGCTAGGTTGCCGGCAGTAAAACTCTTTCCTTCACCGGAACTGGTGGAAGTGAAGAGAATCACCTTTTGCCCTTCCTGTAACATGTACTGGATATTGGTACGTACGGAGCGGAAAACCTCTTCCATCAAGTCATTGTGATTTTCGTGGACGACAATTGGATTTCCTTTGGTATCTACCATGGGCACGTCACCCACTACTGGTACATCGGTAATTTTTTCTACGTCGGCGCGGCCTTCAATTTTGAAACGAAGCAGGTTGCGCAAATAAATAACTCCCACGGGGATTGCGATACCCAATATGAACGCAATCAGGTAGAACATCTTTTTGTTGGGAGATACGGGAGCACTTCCAGCCATGGCTTCCTCTATGATACGCCCGTTGGTGGCAGTGGAAGCCAAGGTAATGGCATTCTCTTCCCGCTTTTGCAGCAACAGCAAATACAGACTGGCCTTGATTTCCTGTTGGCGGGTGATGCTCATCAATTCCTTTTCCTGGGTAGGTGCATTGCTGATACGGGTGGCATACTTCTTGCCTTCGCGATCCAAATCGGATTGGGTGATAAGCAACCCTTTTTCTACATTGTCTACGGTCGTCTGCACATTGGCACGCGTGGCCCGAATACCGGCATCCAATTGGACAACGGCTGGGTTGCTTTCATTGGAAGTGCGGAGCAGACGCTTACGTTCAATCAATAGGTCATTATACTTGATAATTAAATCACTCAGACCTTGGTCTGCCAGTCCTACATTGGCGGGAATCACTTCCATCTCATTTTTCGGGTCATTGATATAGCTTTTAAGGAAGGCGACCAGTCGGAGCTGGGTGGCATTTTCAGCCTGTTTCTGTTGATAGGCTGAATTTTCCTTTAACGCCAGCTGAGCATCGGAACTTAAGTCGGTCAGTCCGGCCTGTTGCTTGAAACTGGCCAGCTGGCTTTCCGTGGTGCCCAATTCTTGGTTGATGATGCCGATACGATCGTCAATAAATTGGGCAGTTTTGGCAGCTACTTCGTTTTTGTCATTATTGGCATCTTCGTTATACAGGGCCACCAGCATGTTGATAAAGTCGATGCCGCGGCGTGGATTGCTGTTCTGGAGGTTAAGGGCAACAATCGTAGTCGTTTTGGAAGTCGGTTCACTGCTCAGGCTGGCCGTATAGGCGGAAGCTACAGCGGTAGGAGAGACTACAGTAGCCGTGATGGTACGCGTTTGGTCTATTTTGGCCAAAGTAGAGTCGCTGTTCGCAGAAAGGGTGAAGACACCCACAGGGGTGGTCAGTACTCCTGGAAGTTGGTCAAAGTGCTTGCGAAGGGTCACTTTGTCAGCATTTCGATTCGGGTAATAACTGCCTTCCACATTGACTTTTCCATCGGGGGTACAGGTCATTTCTAAGGTCACCGGGCCAAAGAGGCGGTCAGCCTCTTCGGGAGTAGTCCATACCTGTACTGGAGAAGTTTTGTACAAGTCGGCCGGATAGCGGAAAGTCTGTGCCTCTTGGTAGTTGATATAGAGGTTCAATTTATTGACGACTTTCTTGACAAGGGTGCGGGAACGCAGAATTTCTACTTCATTATCGAAATTGCTGGCCATACTGAGCATACCCAAATCCTGCATGGCCTGCATGGGGGAAGCAGACGGGTTTTTGGTCTGGTCCCCCTGTTTAATCAGTACGGTGGCATTGACATTGTACACGGGAGCCTGATAGCGCAGGTAGGCATACATCGCGATGCCCATTACGATGACACAGCCCAAAATCCAGGGCCAATACATCAGGTATTCAAAAAACAGTGCCTTGTAATCTACTGGTTTTTCATCTTCCGGCTGGAAACCGTTTTCATATCTTTCGTCACTCATAGTAAGCGTGGATAAGTGTTTTTTATGGATTCTTGTTTTTATAGTCTCTTCTTGGTTTGTTAGTTTATTTGAATACAGTGACCAACAGGCTGGCAATGGATACCAAAATGGAAGTGGCACTGATCCAGATGGTGGTGCTGTTGCCGATATCGGAGTTGCGCGCCTTGGTCTTGTTGGGGGTCACGTAAAGGATGTCGTTCTGCTGGAGATAGAAATAGGGGGAAAGCACTAAATCGGCATCGTTCAAGTTAAGGGTTTGAATCTGACGCTTCCCATGGGCATCCTCACGCACCAGTTTCACATTGTCGCGTACCCCATACACCGTCATGTCGCCGGCCATGGCCAAGGCTTCCAATACGTTTACCTTTTCGTTGGTGACAGTGAATGTCCCCGGTTTGTTGACTTCTCCCAACACAGAAATTTTGTAGTTGACCATGCGTACCGTCACAACCGGAGTCTCTTTCAGGTAGGGAATCAGTTTTTCACGAATCAGGTCTTCGGCTTGGTTTTTGGTAAGTCCTTCTATTTTTAGACGCCCCAGCACTGGAAAGTCAATTTCCCCTTGGTTGTTGACCAAATATTGTTGAAGAGTTGGTTGTGATGAGACATTGGAATTGCCTAATGACACATTGTATTGAGTTTGCATAGTCAAGTTGAATGGGGCAGCTGCCGCAGGGTCTGTGGTATTTACCGTGATACTCAGAATATCTTTGGGCATGATTTTCGCATCGTAGAGAGGAATTTCTTTCCCGTAATTGTTCACTACTTCCGGATCTTGCAGATACGGTACCTTCTTGTACGACGTACACCCGCTCACCAGCAGGGCAGACAACGTCAGCATGCAGACTGCTTTGTATAACTTCATCTTGTTTCTATGGTTTTGTTTTTTTTGAGCGATTTGAGAATGAATTACTTCCCTTTCGGGTAGGCTTCGCCGTTACCAGTCCCACGAGAGGCTCGCTTTGGATAGGGGTTGGTAAACGGAAAAAATGTTTGTAATTCGGCGCGAATTTAAAGGTTATTTTTGATTTATTCAACGTGATTCCGTTTTTTTGCGGAAAAGGGAACAATTTCCCGTTGATAATGAACAAATTTGTCATTTTTGTAACAAAAATGCTTGAACCTTCTTGTCGGTTAGTACATGGGCCAAAACGCTTCGACGTTTGGACGTAAACGCCGAAGCATTTTATGGGAAACGCCGAAGCGTTTTGTCCAAAACGTTTAGGCGTTTGAGATGAAACGTCGAAGTGTTTGAAGTGAAACGTCGAAGTGTTTGAAGTGAAACGTCGAAGCGTTCTGGAAGTCGGGCTGCCGGATAGGGGCGGCACGGGCAGACAGAGGGTGAAAAATAATGCGGAAAACCGGTGAGAAAATGACTGAAAAATTTGTCTATCTAGCTGAAAATGAGTAAATTTATAGCGTAATCAAAACAGAGAAACCATGAATTGTATGCACTTGAAAACGGGAACGGCGAAGGCCGCGTGCGGTGAAGACGTGCCGTTCCAGATGAGGATGTACCGGAAAACCGAGCTGGCCTGCCTGTATTTCCCGTACACGGACAAGAAAGGGGCCTTGATGAACCTGTGGCGGTGGATCAAACGCTGCACCCAGCTGGATCAGGCTCTGCAGGAGGCGGGCTACGACAAATACCGGAAGTATTTTCTGAAACGCGAAGTGGAACTCATCGTGAAGTTCCTGGGCGAACCGTGAAACTGCCGGAGGGTGGAGCTTTTTTTTCAAAAAACAGTCCCCTTTTTAACGGGTATAGTTAATTAAATATATATATACTACTAATGGCCGCGCGAGGGTCTTAAGAAAGGTTTGAAGTAAAATTTGTTAAATTTTTCATAACACGCTGGAAATGAGCATCCAATTTGCGCGCAACCCTTAAGTAAACCCTTAAATAGTGGGCGAAAAGTCGTATGGCTTGATTGACTGACAAAATGTCACATTGTCTATAGGGCAAAAACTACGACAAAAAAATCGCAAAAATGTTTTTTTATTTCAATATGTTTCATAATATTTGCAGTGCGAAATCGACAAGAGCTTCGTTGGAGGTGAATGAGTTTCGAAAAAAATAACTGAGTAATTAACCTGTATGCAAAGAAAACATCCATAAAGGGCCCCTTTGTGGATAGGATTTTTGTGTGCCTAAAACAAAGAAAGGAAGGAAATGGGTTGCGAAATGAAAGATTTTCTCAGCTTCAAGAAGGTGGGAAAAAATGGCTACCTGATGGTACCGAGAAATTTACTGGAAGAGGTGTTCAGTGTGGACAAACCGTTTACAGAGGCTCAGGCTTATCTGTATCTGTACATGAAAGCGTCGTTCTGTAACCGGAAGGGAAAGAGGCCGCTGAAAAGGGGGCAGCTGACGTTTACGGCGTCTGCCCTGGCCAAACGCTTCAAATGGAAGGTGTATACGCTGAGGGAGTTCCTCCATACGCTGCACAAGGAGGGGGTGATTGTCCTGGAACAGATGCCGGGAGTGGGACAGAAAGTGACGATGTGCTTCTACGAGGTGCTGGCAACCGGACGAGAGAAACCGACAGGCGAGTCGGAACAGGCGGATTTCAATGAGTTCTGGAAACAGTATTACTCGCTGCTGGATCGGCAGGGGTACGACTTGTATGCGGCGCTCTCGGAATGGGAAAAGCTTACCGAGGAGGAAAAGAGGCTGGCCGTGCAGAACATGGTGCCGTACTTCGAATCGCTGACGGACATCCGCTTCGTGAAAACGGCCTGCAATTACTTGCGCTTCAAGGTGTACCTGAGGCCGGAGAACGTGGAAAAAATGCACAAGAATCAATAAACCAACGAATTGTGATAACCTTAAATCTTTTGATGTATGAAAACGGACTATGCTGGACTGGGCTTGGAGAAGTTGTATGACCTGGAAATCGAACGGGCGGTTATGGGAACGTTGATGTTCGACCCGGCTGTGGCAAAAAGGCTGGGACCCTCACTGAAACCTGAGTTTTTTTATTCTGAATCGATACGTGTGATGTTCGTCGCACTGCGGTCGCTGATGGCCAAGGGCATGGATGCGGACTTGCTTCTGGTGACGCAGGAGCTGAGGACGATGGGCTGCCTGGAAAAGGCGGGCGGGCCGTATGGCGTGACGATGGTGGCGGGCGGCGTGGCGAACCGGGTCTTCGTGGACAACCATGTGCATGTGTTGTATGAGCTGTATCTGCGCCGGAGGATGCTGGCAGGACTGTACAAGCGGATGAGAGAGGTGGGCGACCTCACGCAGGATGTGTTCGAAGTGATCATGGGGGTGCAGAAGGATGTGGAGGAGGTCTTGGAAAGGTCGCCGCTGAGGAGCAACCTGCAGGACATGAAGTCGGTGATGAAGAAGACGTGCGACCGGATCATGGACCGGGTGAGCCGGAGCGTGAACGGGGTGACGGGTATCCCCACGGGCATCCCGGAACTGGACCGCATGACGGGAGGATGGCAGCCGGGCAACCTGATTTTCACGGCGGGACGACCGGCCATGGGAAAGACGCAGCTGGGACTGAAGTTTGCCATGGAGGCGGCTTCGAGGGGGTATCATGTGCTGCTGTTCACCCTGGAGATGATGAGCGAAGAGGTGGGGGAACGGCTGCTGCTGATGCGCACGCCGGGACTGTATGCGAAGGTGAAAGGGGGACGGGTGACGCAGCAGGAACTGGATGAGCTGTTCCGTCAGGCCCGCGAACTGGACAACTGTCCGCTGCTGGTGGACGACAAGGCGTATTTGGGCATCGACCAGCTGTGTGCGGAGGCTCGGATGGTGCATTCGCGCTACCGGGTGGACCTGGTGGTGGTGGACTACCTGCAGCTGCTGGGGGTGACGGAACGGGCGGGACGCAACCGCGAACAGGAGGTGGCGGAGTGCTCGCGCAAGCTGAAGACGCTGGCCCGCTCGCTGGAATGCCCGGTCATCGTGGCGAGCCAGCTGAACCGGCAGGTGGAGCAGACGTTCAACCAGCGGCCGGAACTGAAGCATCTGCGGGAGAGCGGGGCCATCGAACAGGATGCCGACATGGTGCTGATGCTGTGCCGCAGTGAGCGCGACCGACGGAAAAGCGGACTGATTCTGGCCAAGAACCGGCACGGGGAGGCGAGCAAACCGAACTCGTGCATCGAACTGGAGCTGTTCTAGACGGGAACGAAAATTTTTTCTCTTCAAATGTCTGCGAATCGCTACGTACTTCTACAACGGCGGAATCCCGGTGTCGTATCTTTGTCATGTAATCGGAAAGGAAGGCGCCACGGACCGGATTACAGAGATAGTTTTCAGGTTTAACTTAAAAAAGAAAGAAGTATGAAAAAAACAGTGACTTATTCAGTAGTGGGGCGTGTAAACCCGTCGGATCGTGAAAGTGGTGAAAAGAAGTTTTATGCGCAGTCGCAGGCCCGAGGTGAAATGGGCATCCGTGAAATCTCGGAACGTATCCACCAGATGTGTACCGTGACCCGTGCCGACGTGATGGCGGTGCTGACGGCACTGGAGGAAATCGTGTCGGAAGGACTGCAGGGCGGCGAAATCGTGCGCCTGGGCGAACTGGGCTCGCTGCAGCTGAGCCTGAGCGGCGGAGGTGCGGAAACGGAAGAGCTCTACAACGACTCGCTCATCGAACGGGTGCGCGTGCTGTTCCGACCGGGTACCATCATGCAGGAGGCCATCAACAACCTGGCTTTCGAAAAGGTGCCGGTGAAGTACATGAAGAAGGAAGAGGATCCGGAGGAAATGTCGGCTTAAGCGGACAATAGGTAGCTAGAGAGAATGAACATGATTAGGGTAAAATGGATTGTAATCAGGGTGCTGCAATGCATTCTCTGCATCCTGACCGGAAAAAAGAGAAATTGTGATGAGAAAAATTGACATGATTGTCATTCACTGCACGGCAACGAGAGCGGACCACCCGCTCTCGCCTTCCGAGCTGACGAAGATGCACCGGAAACGGGGGTTCAAATGCTGCGGATATCATTATTATGTGCGCACGGACGGCGAAATCTGTACGATGCGGCCGGTGGAAAGGGTCGGGGCGCATGCCCGGGGCTACAACGAACGGAGCATCGGCATTGCCTACGAAGGGGGACTGGACGGGCAGGGCAGACCGGCGGATACGCGCACGGAACTGCAGAAACGCTCGCTGCGAATCCTGGTGAGGGTGCTTAAGGAGGATTTCCCGGAAATCACCCGGGTGACGGGACACCGCGACCTGAGCCCGGACCTGGATGGCGACGGGGTGGTGGAACCGGAAGAGTGGACGAAGGCGTGTCCGTGCTTTGACGTGGCTACGGACTTGTAACTGAAGGGTGTTTCCCGGATCTTTCTGCCGAGGTGGCGGAGGGTCCGGGAAATGTGTTTCCCAAAGGGGGGAATGTGTGGACAGGAAGGGAAAAAACTTTCAGGATTCGAAATAAACTCCTATCTTTGCAAAACTATCAACATACGAACGGACTAACATGGAGAACTTATATATTCTGATTCTGGCTTTTGTAGCCGCGGTCATCCTGGGAAGAATCATCATTCCGAACATTCTGATTATTTCGCTGCGCAAACGGCTGTTCGACGAACCGAACGAACGGAAAATCCACAAACGGCCTGTGCCGCGCCTGGGCGGGGTGACGTTTTTCCCGGTCATCCTCTTCTCGCTTTCGGTCTTCACGGCGGTGCGCCTGATCACGGGCAACGGGCCGGTCTCGGTGGAACGGGCGGAGATGCTGCTGTGTGAGTTCCTCTTCCTGATGGGGGGACTGACGCTGCTCTACGTGCTGGGCATTGCCGACGACCTGGTGGGGGTGCGCTACCGCAAGAAATTTCTCGTGCAGATTGTCTCGGCGGCGATGTTTCCGCTTTCGGGACTGTATATCAACAATTTCTACGGACTGTTCGGCATCTACCTGATTCCGGTGGAGGTGGGGATTCCGCTCACCATGCTGCTGGTGGTGTTCATCACGAATGCGGTGAACCTGATTGACGGCATCGACGGACTGGCTTCGGGACTGAGCATGGTGGCGCTGGTGGTGTTCGGCGTGGTGTTCGTGTACCTGCAGCTGTGGTGTTATGCCATGCTGGCGTTCGTGAGCGTGGGGGTAATCATCCCGTTCTTCTCGTACAACGTGTTTGGAAATGCGGACATGGGACGCAAGATTTTCATGGGCGACACGGGCAGCTTGACGCTGGGATTCATCCTGAGCTTTTTCGTCATAAAATATTGTATGTACACGCCGGATATGCTGCTGATGGTGAAGAGCAGTCCGGTACTGATTTCGTTCAGCGTGTTGCTGGTGCCGTGTCTGGACGTGGTGCGGGTGGTGATGCGCCGGGCGCGCAACAAGCAGCCGCTGTTCATGCCCGACAAGACGCACATCCACCACAAGTTCCTGGCCATGGGGTTCTCGCCGCGCCGGGCGATGGTGACCATCCAGCTGATGTCGGTGTGCTTCTGTGCGTTTACGATGGTGGCCATCCATTACGTGAACAACACGCTGGTGTTCGTCATCGACGTGGCAACGTGGACGCTGCTGCACCTGTGGTTCGACCACGTGATTGCGCAGCGGAAGAAAAAGGGGTTATAACCGTTTCACGTAGCCCACGGGGATTTCTACCATGGCATAGCCCAGGTGGTCGATGCGGAGCATGACCTGGGAGTGTCCGCCCAGTTCCACAAGCTCGCCCTGAAGGCCCTGGAGGGGGCCCTTGATGACTTCCACGGTCTCGCCGGGGGCCAGCGGTTCGCTCTGGAAGTGTACGGTGGCTTCGGAATAGTCGAGCATGAAGCGGAAGCGGTCCATCTCTTCGTCGCGGATAATGGCCGGCCGGCGGGTGGACGGGTCGATGAGACAGCCGGTGAGGGAGGGCATGCGCTGCAGAAGTTCCACACGCTGTTTCTCGTCGGTGCGGATGAAGATGAGCATGGGGATGACGACCTGCTGGATTTTTTTCTTGCGGTCGCTCCACTGGCGTACCACTTCCTGAATAGGGAGGAAATGGGTAATTCCAGACATGCCGAGTTTCTCGGCGGTTTTCTTTTCGTGGTGCATTCTTACGTAGAAGGCATACCAATGCGCTTCTTTTTTGGCTTCCATCTGATGATACCTTTGTGATTATAAAAATATTTTCTATTTTGCCGGAATCCTGTCTATTTGCTGACGGATGAGCGGGATGCCCGGGTCGTTCTCCGAGAGAACCGGTCTTTGTGTGAAAACCAGTTTGACGTATTCGTGCATTTTCATGGAACCGATGCCTGAGGTGTCACGAAATTGCTTTAACGTTTCTCGGACTTTGCTTTTATCTGTCAGTTTTTCGATGGTTTCCTTTTCTTTTCTTTCTTGTATTTCTGCTGCAATGTCCTTGAGCACTCTGAGCAAATAGCCGGCCAGGGTATGTCCTTGCAGCAGTTTCCAATAGTCTTTTTCTGAAATACCCATGGAGGCGGTCAGCTCTTCTTTCAGGCTGAGCGTGGCGGTGTGGTATTTTTCCAGCAGAGGGCCGTATTTCCCGTTCATGTATTCCAGCCATGCGGCTGTCTCCTTGTCGCCGTCTTTTCTGGTGAATTTCAGGTTGGCAATGTCTGCCCGGAATCCTTTGATGCTGAGTAGTTCTTTTTCCGACTCGTTCAGTGTATTGTCGGCCCGTTTGCGCTCACCTATTATAATAAGCCGCAAAAAGGGGGCGATGAGGGTGGAAAAAGACGCGACCAAAGAATCGAAATCAAAATCGGGCTCTTCTTGTGTGATTTCAGAAACGTATTTCTGTAGGATGTCGGGATACAGTTTATGATTCTCCATGGAGTAATAAATTGTATGCAGCACACAAGGGTCGTGTCCGATGCGGGCGGAGTAGGAGTGGTATCCGCTGACGATATGGTCATAATCCATGTCGACGGCTACTACTTTCGACGGTCCCAGGTCGTGTACGTCCTCCATCAGGCTTCTTTTACCTTTTCGGTCGGTTTCCGTGCCGTGGCTCTCCGCATCTGGCAACTTTAACGTATGTACGTCGATTCTGGCATATTTGTCTTTGGCGTATTCCAATATCTTTTTCCAGAAGAAGACATCATCGTCTCCTTCTACCAGTACGAGCAGGTCTCTTTTCTCCGTATAGGGACGAAAATAACGACTCAACCCGATTTCTGCTGACGTATTTGCTTCTGTGAGTCGGGTCATTTCAACAGGTCCTCCATGTTAACAACCATCTTTTCCCACCCTTCGTAGATGATGGAAGGGGAATGGGTGGAGATAATCAGCTGGCTGTGGGAATTGAGCGTGCGGATGACTCGGATAAGCATTCTCTGCCAGTCGATGTGGAGTGAAATCTCAGGCTCATCCCAGAACGTGATAAATTCTTCTTCTTTCTCAGTGAGTGCGCCAATCATAAGAATCAGCAGTTGCTTTTCGCCGGAAGACAAATCTCTGGCCGGAATGAGGGTGCCGTCTTCCAGCTTGAACTCGATGCCGTTTCCTGATTCGAAGATGGTTTTACGGGTGGACTGGAACATTTCGTTCATCAGTTCCAGAAATTTGTTCTTTTTACGGTAGTATTTGGAAAGGTCGGTCAGGTTGTTTTCCCGGATGGCTTTTTCTACTTCCTGTGAGATGCCGTTGACATATCTATAATATAAGTCCAGACTTCGTTCCACATCCCAATCCAGTTCCGAACGTATTTTGTCGCTTCTCAGCAGGATGTACTTCTGGTAATCTTCCAGACTGGGCATCGTGCCGTCGAAAGTGGAAATGGCTGTTGTTTTGACGTTTACTAGATATTGCTGGCGGGTGATAGCCTGTCCGTTTTGCTTGTATGAGATGAACGGTGAAGAGGTGGTGTCTGACGGCCGGCTGTATTCTATGGAATAGCCTTCCGTAAAGACTAGGCGGACTTCCTTTACTTTTCGCAGGATGTCCATGTTTATTTCTGTAGGTGTTGTCAAGGAGTAGATTACATCCAACAGTGTAGTCTTTCCTGCCCCGTTGATGCCGGATAAGATATTGACTGTGTCGTTCAGTTCCCAGTCTAATCTGAATTTACCCCAAAAGCCTGTTATGTGAACTTCTTTTAACAACATAATTCGTGATGGTTTGATATTCAAAAGTGGTCGTACTTCCCTTTTATAAAAAAGGAATCAATGACAAAGATAAGAAAAAACCCCGTATCACCTACTGGCGGTACGGGGTTTTTGTTGTTTTCTTTTGATTTTATTTGGGGGATTCCTAGAACTTTTTGAACTTCAGAATGGCGTAATCGGATTCGAGTGTCATGTATTTCTTGCCGGATTCCAGCACTTTGAACGTGGTGTTGACGTTGTTCAGACCGTAGGCCTGCAACTCCCAGACTTCGGCCGGACGGGTGTTCTCGGGAGTGGCGTAGGTGCTCATCTCCGTCATCTGGATGGTCTGGGTGGAGGCATCGTACTGGTAACGTCCGCGGAAGGGGGAGACTTGCAGCGGACCTTCTTTCTCGGCTACTTCCACCACCCAGAGCTGGATGCTGTAGTAGATGCGTTCGCACGGATGGATTACTCCGTCGGCCTTGGTGGTGAACTCCAGCAGCTGCCAGTGGCCTTCGATGTCGCTGTTCAGCGGTTCTTTCTGACAGCCCTGGCACAGGAGGGTCAGCAGGGTAAGGCAAAGTCCTATGTAGAATGTTTTTTTCATTTCAATGGGGGATTAAAAGATGATACCTGTTTTTTTGACGGTGAGCATGCCTCCGGTGGAGTTGCCCAGGTAGTTGCCGCGGTCGAGTCCGAGGGCCAGCGAAGCGCTCCAGCCTTTGGCCCACGAGGGGGTGTAGGTGGCTTCGTAGAGGGAGCTGAACTGTTTCCGCTGCTTGTCGAGGGGGTTGTTGTAGGTACCCCAGTGGCGGACGAACGAGAGCAGTACGCGGTAGCCCCATTCGGAGGTGGGCTGGCCGCTCAGGCCCAGGTGCTGTGCCCTGACACGGTTGCTGCGGATGGTGATTTCGTGGTTCTCGTTGTAGGCGGGACCGGGAAGGAGGGGATTGCCCATGCCCATGCCCTGGTGCTGCCATGCGCCGTAGATGTAGTGGTTGTAGTAGTTGTCGTTGGCGCT
This sequence comes from Phocaeicola fibrisolvens, assembly GCF_025567125.1. Lineage (NCBI taxonomy): Bacteria > Pseudomonadati > Bacteroidota > Bacteroidia > Bacteroidales > Bacteroidaceae > Phocaeicola > Phocaeicola fibrisolvens. The sequence goes on from NZ_JAOQJI010000007.1 coordinate 42,606, forward strand.
GATCTGGTATTCGGGAAACTGGCCCCAGAAGCTGTCGTACTGCAGGGGACCGGTCTGGTCTTTGGTGGAGAGGCTTTCCCACACGGCGGAGGTAATCCAGCGGTTGCGGGGGAAGGTGATTTCCAGTCCGAGCTGGCCGTCTTTCCACCGTCCGTATTCCCAGAACATCTGCGAGTGGTCTTCGAAGTAGTGCTCCAGGTAGGCGCGGAACTTCCATTCACCCAGGTAGTAGTTGAGGGCGAAGTTCCAGCTTCCCAGCATGTTGCCTTCCACGTTCACCTGTTCGCCTTCGGGGGTTTCCGTGCCGCCCGACTGCGGAAGGAAGGCTTTCCAGTAGGCTTTCAGGTCGTTGGGCATGTCGACGATTTTCTCCGTGCTGCCGTCTTCGTGCTTCAGGTACTGGTCGCCGCCGAACTGGGTGGCCATCAGGATGCCGAACTCCAGTTCGAGGGGGAGCTTTTCCTTGTTGCCCAGGCGCAGCATGAGCGACTTGCTGTGGTAGAGCACGTCTTTCACGAAGGTCTGTCCGGGACGTACGAAGTCTTCCTGCCACCCGTTCTCGGTGAAGGAGCCGTAGGCAAGGTGGCCCTTGAAGGCGAGCCAGCCGCGGGTGCCCGGCACTTGGAGGTAGTCTTTTATCTCCACCCTTATCTGGGGAATGGGCTGGGTGTTGGGGCCTTCTACCAGCATGCCGCTGCTGAGGGCCGTGTTCTTGGTGAGGGGGAAGCCTTCACGCTCGCGGCTGCCGATGCTCAGGGTGAGCTTCTTCCAGGAGAAATCGGAGTATATCTGATGGATGGCCACGTTTTGTGCGTGGTGGACGGCGGCGGTGAGGTCCAGTCCGGCTTCAATGCGCCAGTCGCGGGGGAACTGTTTCTCGTAGGCGATGCCGGCCAGCAGGTAGCCGGAGTTGGGCTGTACGCTCGACAGTCCGTAGCGGTTGCCCGTGAACCAGAGGGGGGCGTAGGTGCCGCTGCCGGCAGTGGCGCCCAGTTCCACGCGGTAGACAAATGAGGTGGAGTCGGCTGTCTGGGCGTGCAGTGCGCTTCCCGACAGCAGGCTGAGTAATAAAAGGGTACGTAGTTTCATTATGCGAATTTAGAGTTTAGTCTTTCTTTTTCAGTTCATTCCGGACGCGGGCCCACAGGTCTTTGCCGAAAAGAATCCAGCCCGATTCGGCCAGGAAGGCCAGGAAGGCGAAGGCCACGGCGAGCATCGAGGTTTTGGGCGATGCCGGAGCCAGGGGCACGGTGGCGGGTTCCACCACGGCAAACACGGGCTTGGCTTCCTGCAGCTTGCCGCGGAGCACCTGGAGCTGGGCCATGGACTGGCTGTAGATTTGTTCGGCCAGGGTCAGGTTTTTCTGCAACCGGTCTTTCTCGGTGGTCACGGTCTGCAGCACGATGTTGCGGTTGGCGTCGGCAAACTTCGCGTATTCCTGCTGGGCAGCGAAGTATTCCTTGCGGTACTGCTGGCACAGGTGGAGCTGGAAGTCGTAGTCCTGACGGGCCTTGCGGGTGCGGTAGTCGGTGATGTATTCCTGAAGCTTGCTGATGGCACTGTCGGCCACGATGGCGGTAGCCAGGGGGTCTTGCAGGGTCACGCTGACCTCGGTGATGTTGGTCTTCTTGTCGGTCTTCACCTTGAGCACGCCCTTGAGCATGCCGATGCGCTCGTTCTGTTCCGGGGTGAGCTGGAAGGGGTCGATGGCGGCGCGGGTGGTGTCTTCCGATTCGTCGCGGAAGAGGGACATGAGTCCTCCCACGGCCATGCCCGGGGCGTTCATCACGTAGGTCCACCAGGGTTTCCGCTGGGTGTCGAGGTAGTCGTAGAGCAGGCTTTCCTTGCCGTCGCGGGTCTTGACCGGAATCTGGAGCAGCTCGAGGGCGAAGGGGTTGGTCTTGACAATCTCGGGAAACATGTTGAAGGTCAGGGCGTCTTCACCGAAGCCGGTAGAGACGTTGCCCAGGCCGAACATGGAGGCCAGGCCGGAGAGGCCGTTGGTGGCGGTCAGTCCCGACTCGGGCGAGAGGCTGACGTTGACTTTGTAGGTGGTGGGCAGGCTGAAGCTGAGCACGATGCCGACCACGAGGCCGATGCCTACGGCCTTGTAGAGCTTTTTCCGTTGTGCATATAATTTGCGGAAGATGGCGAAGAGGTCGATTTCTTTCATTTCCTTTTCTTCCTTTTGCTGTGTTTGAGGGTCTTCTGTCATTCTATGAGTGGTTTTGGGTGGTAAAAGTAATGGAATTCTGTCATTTACGCAAGAGTTTCTGGTAGATGAACTGCCGGAGGGCGCTGGGCGTGAGCCGCACGGTGCCGCGAACCAGGATGTTGTAGGCCAGGGTGGGCAGGCCGAAGAGGCCCATACGGTAGAAATCTATCTGCGAGCGGATGTCGGCCAGGGCGTATTTCCATCCTCCCCGCCGCTTGATCATGCTGCGGGAGAAACGGAAGTAGAGCAGGCTTTGCTGCACGTTGTAGAACCGGGCGCCGGTCATCAGCATCTTGACCCACAGGCGGTAGTCTTCGGGGAAGCCTTCGTAGCCGCCGGCACGGAGGACGGCTTGCTTGCGGTAGATCACCACGGGGTGGTTCACGGGACACCGGTGACGGGCGTAGGCGCGTATCTCGTCGTGGGTCTCGGGCAGCTTCTTGACCGCCAGAAGGTGGTCGGGGCTGCCTTCGAATTCTTCAATCCAGGCGCTGCAGATGTCTATCTCGGGATGGGCTTCGAACACCTTCAGCTGGATTTCGAAGCGTTCGGGACGGGCGATGTCGTCGGTGTCCATGCGGGCGATGAGGTCGTAGCGGCAGTGGCGGATGCCTTCGTTCAGGGCGTTTCCCAGGCCTTGGTTGCGCGGCAGGCTCACCGTGCGGAGCAGGGGGCACCGCTGCTGGTATTCCCGGATGGTCTGTGTCAGGACGTCGGGCAGGGGGCCGTCTTCCACGAGGATGATTTCGTCGGGCTGACGGGTCTGGCACAACAGGCTGTCGAGGGCTTCACGCAGGCAGGAATCTTGTTCCTTGGCGTAGACCGACAGCAACACGGAAAATGGAATATGGTTTAGGGAGGACATGGATGAATAGGGTCTTTATGAATGTTTTTTGGTTTCGAGTACGGACTGGTAGATGGCGAGGTGGGTCTGGTAGAATATCTCGGGCGAAAAGGCCTGAAGGTATTTCTGGTACAGGTGCTCGCCGAGGCTGTCGTCTTCGCGGGCGCGGCGGATGGCGTCTACCAGCGAGGGGATGTCTTCGAGCTGGAAGAAGGAGACTTCGGTGCGGTCCACCACTTCGCGGAACACGGGGAGGTCGGAGCACACCACTTTCTTCTTGTAGAGGGCGGCCTCGATGAGGGTGAGGACGAATCCTTCGCTGCGGCTGGGCAGGGCGTAGATGTCGTAGTAGGGCAGGTAGCGGCAGGCGTCTTTCCGGTAGCCTGTGAACCAGACGCGGGAAGAGGTGCCGTTGGCGAGGCTCTGCTGACGGAGGGGTTCGAGGCTCTTGCCGTCGCCCACCACCATGAGCTTGTAGTCGGGCAGGAGGGGCAGGGCCTGGATAAGCTGGTCGATGCCCTTGCGGGGGGTGAGGGCCGCGTGGACGCCGATGAGGGGGGAGCTGCCCTTGAAACGGAGGATGGCGGCTTCCTCGTCGGCCGTGACGGTCAGTCCTTCCGGCAGGGTGCGCGTGTTGTAGGCGCAGGCCAGCTTCTCGGGCTTGAACCAGCGGGTGTAGTACTGGAGGGCGTTGCGGGTGAGGGTGATGAGCTTGTCGTGGCGGCACAGCATGCACATCCAGAGGTTGCCGGCTGTGTAGGCCACGAAGGGGTTGTACTGGTAGGAGAAGTCGGCCAGGATGTAGTTGTGCAGGGTGGAGAGGACTCCGGCCCGGCAGTGACGCGGCTTGTGGACGAAGACGTAACAGTCGGGACGCAGGCCGTGCGTATGGATGATGTCGAAGGGACGGAAGTCGATGGCGTGTGAGAAGGTGATTCTTTTTACGGGGCAGGGAAACTGGATTTCCTGTTCCGGGTCGAAGTAGAACACCTTGCAGGTGTGGCCGTGGCGGAGCATCTGGCGCACCAGCTCCAGCACCACGATGACCGGGCCTTTGTTGGCCAGTTTGGGAACGATATAGGCGATGTGCATAGCGTGAGTGAAAATGCGTTAGGAGGTGAAATAGTTCCAGAATTCAGGTTCCTGCATCAGCTTCTGGAAGTTCAGGAGGAACAGCAGGGCCGTGAGGAACCAGCAGATGAAGTATCCGCAGGCCCGGGGCTTGACCACGAGGGCCAGGGCGGGGATGATGAAAATCTCGCAGGTGGCGAAGATGGTGGCCAGTCGTCCGCCGATTTCTCCCATGTTGCAGGTGAGAAGCAGGAGGAGCGTGGAATAGAGGTAGGCGTTGCGGATGAGGTAGTAGCCTTTCTGCCGGTCCTTGAGCAGGGGCTCGAAGTAGAAGAAGGCCAGGCAGAGGAAGAGCTGGAAGAAGAGCACGGGGTTGAGGATGCCCAGGTTCTCCGTGCCGATGTAGCGGAGGAAGATGCCGAACCCGGTCTGCACGAGCACGAGTTTCAGCAGCATGCCGCCCACCACTCCGGCCACGAGGCTTCCGGCCACGAGCAGGAGGACCTGCCGCATCGACAGCCGGAACTTGTAGAGGAAGACGAAGGGCAGGACGATGACGGAGCTGTAGTGCATCATGCAGGCAAAGAAGAGGAACCACAGGAAGGTGCGTTTCCGGTCTTCCAGGAGGTACTTGAGTCCGTAGATGAGGATGACCATGGCCAGGGCCTGACGGATCTGGTTCATGTCGCGGATGATGAGGAAGCGGGCGTAGTAGGTGCAGAAGCCCAGCAGCGGATAGAGGGAGAACTCCTTCAGGCTCTTCACCAGAAAGCTGACGGTGAGGGCCGAGATGGCCAGGAAGTAGAAGTCGATGTTGTTCCAGATGCTCTTCAGGAGGACGGAGAGGAGGTAGAAGCCGTGTTCGGCATAGCCTTTCTCTTCGTTGTTCCACTGCCAGAGGGTGTCGGTCTGGTCGTTGAAGAAGGTGATGTAGTTGATGGAGTCGGTGCCGCTCTCGCCCCGGAAACCGATGAAGAGAACCATGCAGACCGCGATGGCCGACAGGACGAAGTTGCGCTGGCGGACCCGGCAGAAGTCGATGAAAAGCAGTACCGACAGCAGGAAGAAGATGAGCGGATAGATGTACATGGGTATCTTTTATGCTTGGGTGGAGGTGAAGCAGCGCATGAACGTGGTGTAGAACCAGGGACAGCACAGCAGACGGCACCGCAGACGGCGTTCGAGGTTGAGGTGGGTGCGGCCGATGCGGAAGGCACCGAGACGGCACAGACGGCGGTACTCTTCCTGTTTCAGGGAGAGGGGGATGCGGCCGAAGAAGAGCCGGTTGATGCTGAAGAACTTGTGGGTGTCGACCCATTGGCGGGCTGCCTGGTCGTAGGAGCTGTCGGAGGTGTAGCGGGCGCTTTCAATCTCGACAATCTTCTGCCAGCTGCGGATGGATTTCAGCACCTGCTGGTAGCCGCGGGTGGTGGTGATGCTGCCTTCCCGGTGGAAGTAGTTGTAGACTCGCACATCGCGGAAGGTCATGCGGCGGACGTATTTGTAGAGGTGGAGGGTGAACTCGTAGTCCTCGTGGATGATGCCTTCGGTGAAGCGCACCGCATGGCGGGTGAGGAGCTCCCTGCGCACGAGGAAGAACCAGGCGCTGATGCCCACGGGGTAGTCGCGGATGTAGGTCTCGCCCGAGATGACCTTACCCACCGGCTGCCGGGAGGGGTTGAAGCCTGCCGGGCTCTTGTCGGGCCAGATGTCGCAGTAGTTGAAGGCCAGCAGGTCGAGGTCGAGGGCGTCGGCCTGGTCGAGCAGGTCTTTCAGCACCCGGCTCTCGACGTAGTCGTCCGAGTCGACGAACCAGATGTATTTGCCGCGGGCATGCGGGATGCCGAAGTTGCGGGCCGAGCTCAGTCCGCCGTTGGGCTTGTGCACGAGGACCAGGTTGGAGAACTCCCGGCTGAGCTGTTCGACCAGGGAGATGGAGCGGTCTTGCGAACCGTCGTCCACCACGATGATTTCATAGTCCTCGCGGGGGATGTCCTGCTGTTCCAGGGAACGGATGCACCGTTCCACGTAGCGTTCCACGTTGTAGACGGGTACGATGAGGGAGAGACGGATCATTCTTTCTTGATTTTTTTGTAACTGCGGTTGTACACCCAGAAAAGGAGGGGGTTGTTGCGGATGAACTGGTAGATGTTTTTCTTGAGCTTGCTGCTCTTCGACACCCACGAGCCCGCGAAATGGTGGACGGTGTAGGTGTTCCGTGTGCGGGTGACCTTGCCGGTGGTGTAGGACTTGGCCGTGAAGTAGTCGTTCGGGAAGAGGTAGACGGTCTGCGGGTCGTCGGCCAGCTTCAGGGTGGTCCGTTTCTGGAAACGGTGGTCGGCCGAGAGCAGGCTGTACATGATTTCGGGCAGGGGCGTGATGCTCATGCGTCCCTGTGCGTCGATGAAGTTCCGGTCGTGGTAGTAGTCCAGGCACTGTTTGAGGAGGGGGTGGTGCTTTTCCGCCCCGAAGATGCCAGCCTCGATGCCGTCTTCCTTTTCGTAGCCGAAAAAGTAGGGGCTGTCCAGCAGTTCGTCGAAGGGCTTGACCACCTCGATGTCCATGTCCATGTAGATGCCGCCGTAGTGGTAGACGGCATACAGGCGGATGTAGTCGGCCGCGAAGGCATATTTACGGGCTTCGAAGGCCTGCCGCACCCATTCGGAAGAATGGAGGTCGAAACGGTTCCGGTCCCACAGGATGAACTCATAGTCGGGGAGTTTGGCTTTCCACGTGGCCATATAGTCTTGCAGGTTCTGGGGAACGGGGTCGCCGCTCAGCCAGCAGTAATGTATGATTTTGGGTATCATTTGGCAGAAGGTTTAGCGGGCTGGCCGACTTTCTGCAGCCGGTAGCGCCAGATTTGTGCTTCGTTTTTCTTTCCCCTCAGCCGCAGGTAGAGGAAGTTGGCCAGGGCATTGAGGGCGTAGGGGAGGTTGCTGAGGTGGTAGTAGGCCCGGCCATACCGTTTGGTGTAGTAGGTGCGGCGTGCGTCGAAGAGGAAGTCTTCGTAGTGCGTCCGCAGGGTGAAACTCTGTCCTTCCAGGTGGATAATCCGGGAAGTGGGGACGTTGTAGATGCGGTAGCCCAGCTGTCTGACCTGGTAGCACAGGTAGGTTTCTTCGAGGTACATGAAGAAGTCCTTGTCGAAGCCGCCGATGCGGTCGAAGAGGGCCTTGGAAATCATCAGGGCCGCGCCCACCACGTGCGGCACCTCTTTCGGGGCCGTCCCGGCGTTGAAGTCTTCGTTGAAGCGGGTCATGGTGCACGACCGCGAGTTGATGAGCTCCTGGAGGATGCCCGGCTCGCGCATCTCGTAGGAATGTCCCGGGGTCTGGTCGGCCTTGTAGAGGTTGGCCCCGCAGACGCCGGCTTCCGGGTGTCCTTCCATGAAGTCGAACAGCTCTTTCACGGCGTTGTTCATCAGCAGGGTGTCGGGGTTCAGGCAGAACAGGTACTTCCCGCGGGCATGCGAGGCCCCCAGGTTGTTGGCCCTTCCGAAGCCCAGGTTCTCGGGCGAAGGCAGGAAGGTGATGCGGCGGTCGTCGGGCAGCAGGGTGGGCCGGACCGGCGAGGCGTTGTCGACCACGAGCACCTCGAACGAGAGGCCTTCGGTCTTGGCGTACAGACTGTCCAGGCAGTCGAGAATCAGTTTTTCGGTGTTGTAGTTTACGATGATGACGGATACGTCCATAGGGTTGGGTCTAGCAGGTTTCTGAATGAGTTACAACTGTTTGTCGGCAATCAGCCGGCCCCAGTACTTGGGCGAGAAAGAGAACAGGAACGACAGGCCTTTCAGCAGGTTCCGGTACCTGTATTTGCCCAGCGGAAGGCTCAGGTCTTCGTCGGGCTGGTCGCAGAAGAACAGGAGGGGCACCTCGAAGGTCTTCAGGCCGCGGGCTCGCAGGTAGACATTGAGCAGGCGTTCGGCCATGAACCCGTAGATGCGTTTCTGGTAGGGCGAGTAATACTCGATGTGGGTTTCCTTTTCCACCTTCTCCAGGATGCCGAACAGCCACTGGCAGTAGCGGTCGAACTCGCTCCAGCCCATGATGAACATGTTGCAGGGACGGAGCTTGTGGGAGTAGTACATGACGTCGTCGAAGGCCTGGCTGAAAGAGGGGTCGCCGTCGCTCTTGACGAGGCGTTCGAGGGTGCGCAGGTCGTCGCTCACGTGGGTCACGCAGTAGTCGTTGAAGAGGGACAGCTGCAGCGTCATGGGCTTGGGCATGATGACACAGCCCTCTTCCAGCCGGGTAAGGATGTCGGCCGGGATGCGGATGTCCTTGCCCTCGCATTCGCCCGTGGGGAAGAGGGTGCAGGGAAAGCCTTTCCGGCCCTGGCGGTGGAAGTCGAAGTAGCGCCGGTAGTGGCAGAGCCCGATGTAGTCGATGCCCTTCAGGTTCTTCCAGGCCCAGTACAGGGCCGTGAGCTCGCAGTAGCTCGGGTTCTTGGCGCTGATGTGGTCGCCGCTGTCGTCGCCCTGGATGTGCAGGTCGCACGAAGCCAGTGCCTTGCCCACCTGGATGGGAAGGTAGTCCTTGTCTTTCAGGTAGATGTCGTCTTTATGGATGCACGTCAGGATTTTGATTGTCGCCATCTTTTACAGGTCTAGGTTTAATACTTTAGCGATGATGGGGGCCATGTCGTAGTATTTGTACTCGGCCAGCCGTCCGCCGAACAAGACCCGGCTCTCCTGGTCGGCCAGTTCCTTGTAGCGGCGGTAGAGGGCGTTGTTCTTCTCGTCGTTCACCGGATAGTAGGGCTCCATGCCGTCTTTCCACTCGGTGGAGTATTCCTTGGAGATGACCGTGCGGGGGCATTTCAGGAGCTCGTCGCCGAACAGTTCGAAATGCTTGTGCTCGATGATGCGGGTGTAGGGCACCTCCTTCTCGGTGTAGTTGACCACGGCATTTCCCTGGAGGTTGGGGCAGTCGTGGATTTCCTCTTCGAAGCGTACCGTGCGGTATTCCAGCTTGCCGAAGCGGTAGTGGTAGAACTCGTCAATCTTGCCGGTGAACACGATTTTCTCGGCGATGCCTTCCCAGTGTGCCCGGTCGGCAAAGAAATCGACGCCCGTGCGTACCTCCACGCCCTCCAGCAGTCCCTGGATGAGACGGTTGTATCCTCCCACGGGGATTCCCTGGTATTTGTCGTTGAAGTAATTGTTGTCGAAGACAAAGCGGACGGGCAGGCGGCGGATGATGAAGGCCGGGAGTTCGGTGCACTGCCGTCCCCACTGTTTCTCGGTGTAGCCCTTGATGAGTTTCTCGTAGATGTCCTTTCCGATGAGAAGGAGGGCCTGTTCTTCCAGGTTGCGCGGTTCGGTCACCCCGTCGTGCCGCATCTTCTGCAAGGCTTCCGCCTTCTGTTCCTCGATTTTGGCGCGGGCCGCTTCGGGCGTGGTGACCCCCCACATCTGGTAGAAGGTGTTCATGTTGAAGGGAAGGTTGTAGAGCTTTCCCCGGTAGTTGGCCACGGGACTGTTGGTGTAGCGGTTGAACTCCACGAAGGAGTTGACGAAGTTCCACACCTCCTTCTGGTTGGTATGGAAGATGTGTGCCCCGTACTTGTGGACGTGAATGCCTTCTATGTCCTCGCAGTAGATGTTTCCTCCCAGGTGGGGGCGTTTGTCGATGACCAGGCATTTCTTGCCTTGTTTCCGGGCCCTGTATGCAAAGGTGGCTCCAAAGAGGCCGGAGCCGACGATGAGATAATCATATTCTTTCATGATGTAACCATTTTGATAGTTTGATTCTGAAAAGGTCGAGTTGGAAAGCAAGCTGGATGTAGGCGGCGTGCTTGCACAGGAAAATCAGCTTCAGCACCCACACCCGTTTGGGCGGGAAGAACTGCGAGCAGAAATCGTTTTCGTGCAGCAGGGTGTAGCAGAGAAGCAGGAATTCGCGCTTCTCGGCCCGCGTGATACCTGCCGGCCAGGCTTTCTTGTAGTAGATTTCCACGGAGTCGTAGATGTGGAAGGCGTATTTCTGTCCCAGGTAGGCCACGTAGTCCGGGTTGTCGGAGATTTTCCGGGCGGCGTCGTAGAGCAGTCCGGCCACGTGCTTCCGCTCCTTGTGGGTGAGAATCCGTTTGGAAAGGCTCTGGTCGTTGGAGGTGGTGAGGTAGTGGTAGCCGTGGTAGGGAATGGTTCTGACGGAGGTGACGTGCTGGCAGTACTCCAGGTTGAAGAGCTCGTCTTCGTAGCTGTTGAGGGCCTCGCAGAAGGTGAGGTGGTACGTCTCCACGATGCGGCGCCGGAAGAGCTTGTTCCAGGGAACCCCCACGAGGTTCTTCTGGTAGAGGTAGACGAGGGCTTCGTCCATGCGCGTATAGTGGTGTGCGTGGGGCGTGACGAACGTGGTGTGTCCGTCGTATTCGATGGCGGCCCCAATCAGGTAGAGGTCGGTGTCCGGCGTGAGGTATGACTGGAACGTGGAAAGCAGGTCGTGCTCCATCCAGTCGTCGCTGTCGGCGAAGTAAATCCATTCGCCCTGGGCACGGCGGATACCGGCATTGCGGGCGGCGCTGACGCCACCGTTGGCCTGGTGGATGACCTGGATGCAGGGATGCTGGCTCGCATAGCGGTCGCAGATTTCCCCGGAGCTGTCCCGGCTTCCGTCGTCGACCAGAATCAGTTCGAAATCGCGGAAGTCCTGCCGGAGGATGCTGTCGAGGCATCGGCCGAGTTGCGGGGCCACGTTGTAGACGGGCACCACGATGGAAATGAGCGGGTGGGAGGTAGTCATCTTTTACGAAGGGTAGTGAGTTTGTTTTTTACCATGGTCTTTTCCTGCGGACTCAGTCCCAGCAGGTAGATGCAGCCCAGCAGGATGAGGGTGCTGGACGCGCAGACCAGCAGGAAGCCGATGAAGTTGTCGGGGGCCTGCCGGTAGACGAGCAGGGAGAGGCCCACGCTCAGGACGAAGACCGGCACAATCTTGCAGAGCACCTGCCGGACATAGGTGTCCATCGGCATCTGAATCAGGGGGAGGACAATCCGCAGGCGGGCATATTGTGCAATGATTTCCACGGTGATATGGACGAAGAACACGACCTCCGGCGGCAGGGTGGTGAACCGCAGCAGCAGGTAGGAGATGGGCACGATGAGCAGGAGGATGGTGCCTTCCACAATCTGGAATTTCTTGATCCGTCCCGTGGCGTGCACGGAGTTGATGATGGGGTTCGACAGGCAGAATAGGATGCTCGTGAAGAGAATCAGCCGGAGGAAGGACTTGGTGTGGTCCGGGAAACTGCCGAGCCACCAGGAGAGGACGGTGTCGGCTTCCAGGGAGAGCGGGATGCAGATGAGCAGCATCAGGTAGACGGAGTATTTGGAACTGGCCACCACGAGGCTGTGCATCCGTTCCAGGTGGTTGGCTGCGTAGCTCTTGGTGAGCTGCGGGTTGATGGCCATCTGGAAGTTGGTGCAGAAGTTGTTGGCGATGCTCTGCACCTGCACGGCGATGCCGCGGGCCGCGTTGACCACCGGGTTGAAGAAGATGTTCAGCAGGATGTTCAGTCCCTGCGTGTAGCCGAAAATGGCCAGGTTGCCGTTCATGGTCCAGCCCGCATAGCTGAAGATGTCCTTGAACAGTTTCCGGTCGGTCTGCCGGAGCTGGATGTCTTTCGTCTCTTCGAAGTGCCGTTTGCAGTAAAGAATGTAGAGGGTGAAATCGAATGCCTGGATGGTAAACATGTAGAGGGCATAGAAAATCAGCTTGTCGGCCGGGATGTAAATCAGCACGAACACGGCAATCAGTTTCAGGAGTGCATCACCCAGGGTGAGGTAGGCAAAGGCCGACATCTTTTCGTGGGCGATGATGGCCGCGTTGAAGGGCGTGCTCAGCAGGCTGCCCATGGAGGTGAGGATGGAGAGCTGGTAGACCCACATGGCGGCGTGTTCCCTGGCCGCGGGGATGTTCAGCTGCGTCAGCACGAACCACAGGCCGACGGTTTCTCCGATGAGGAACACCACCCCGGCAAACAGCACGTGAATGAGGACGATGTTCTGGAAAATGTTCTTCAGCTCCGGGAGATTGCCTTTTCCCAGGTAGAACGTGATGTAGCGGGAGGAGGCTCCTGCCAGCGAGTTGGTGAGAAAACCCAGGAAGGTGATGACACCTCCCACCACGTTGTTGATACCAAAGTCTTCTACGCCAAGGGTTTTCAGAATCATTCGGGAGGTATAGAGGCTGATGAGCACCAGTATACCCATGCGGACGTATAAAAGCACGGTGTTGTAGGCTATCCTTTTGTTTTCGTTTTGCATCAGGGGGAGAATGTAGGGTTTCGGGCACGCTTCGCGGTTACCTGTCACATGAAAACATGTGAGGTAAGCGCGGCAAATAAGGTTGCAAATATTTTGCAAAATTATTTCTTTTCCGTGAGACAGCCAAAAATAAGCCTCCGCAAAAAGAGGATTTTTGCAGACTTCGGAAGATTTCTGTAGATATTCTGTAGAGATAATGAAGGAAACGGGCAAATACTGCATTCCCTTCCGGATACTTGCGGTAATTGAAGAATTTTATGTAAGTTTGCAAGATAAACGCAAGAAGATACATGGAAGATTTTATATCGACGACGGTCAATGTGACGGCCAATAGAGGGAATAGCCTGATAAACAGGAAAATGATTCTCCGCATTCTGGGTGTGCTGCTTTTCATGGAGGCGATGATGTTTCTGGTGTGTGCCGGCGTGTCGCTGTGTTACGGAGAGAAGGACTACATTTATTTTATTTATACGACGCTGATCAATGTGGTGGTGGGCAGCCTGCTGCTCCTGCTGGGAAAGGGAGCGGAAAACCGGGTGACACGGCGCGACGGATATTGCATCGTGGCGTTCACGTGGCTGCTTTTCACGGGCTTCGGGATGCTGCCTTTCTACATCAGCGGGGGCATTCCCTCGGTGACGGACGCGTTCTTTGAGACGATGTCGGGCTTTACCACCACGGGGGCGACCATCCTGGACGACATCGAGTCGCTTTCGCACGGCATGCTGTTCTGGCGGAGTTTCTCGCAGTGGATCGGGGGACTGGGTATCGTGTTCTTCACGATTGCGGTACTGCCCATCTTCGGGGTGGGCAACCAGGTGCTTTTCTCGGCAGAGGCCACGGGGGTGACGCACGACAAGATTCACCCGAAAATCAGTATCATGGCCAAGTGGCTGTGGACGGTGTACCTGATTCTTACGGTGGTGGAAACGGTGCTGCTGCTGGTGGGCGGCATGGACCTGTTTGATGCCGTGTGTCATGCCTTCTCTACGACGGCCACGGGAGGATATTCCACCAAGCAGGCCAGCGTGGCTTACTGGAATTCACCTTTTATAGAATATGTGATTGCCATTTTCATGACGCTCTCGGGAGTGAACTTCTCGCTGTACTTCATGTGCATGACGGGACGCGTCAAGCATTTGTTCAAGGACGAGGAGTTCCGGCTGTACCTCATCTCCATCGGGGCGGTGACCTTGCTGATTACGGGGTCGCTCTACTGGCACAACCATTACGGACTGGAGGAGGCTTTCCGCAAATCGCTCTTCCAGGTGGCTTCCGTTCATACCTCGTGCGGGTTTGCCACGGACGACTACAACCTGTGGGCTCCGTTCACGTGGATGCTGCTGATGTATGCCATGGTGGCCGGCGGGTGTGCCGGTTCGACGGCCGGAGGTATCAAGATTGTGCGTCTGCTCGTGGTGTTGCGCAACGTGAAGAATGAGTTCCACCTGCTGATGCATCCCCGTGCCGTACTGCCGGTGAAGCTGAACCGGATGGCGGCTTCGCAGCGGACCATTGCCACGGTGATGACTTTCGTGCTGTTTTATTTCTTCTGCATTTTCGTGTGCTGGCTGCTGCTGATGTGCATGGGAGTGGGGCTGGAAGAGGCTTTCGGTCTGTCGGTGTCGAGCCTCGGCAACGTGGGACCGGGACTGGGTGCGTTCGGTCCGGCGTTCTCGTGGAGTGCGCTGCCGGATCTGGCGAAATGGCTGCTGTCGTTCATGATGCTGATCGGGCGTCTGGAACTGTTCGGCGTATTGCTGCTGCTGACTCCGAGTTTCTGGGAAAGACGTTAAGGGGAGGCTACGGCTGCAAAAGGCCGGATTTGAGCTTCATTCTGTACAATTATAAAAATAAATACTTGTCTGATGGTACGGATAAAAACCCCGATTTGGACGTATTTTTGAAAAACTGTCGTGAGGAGTGCGGTATCAGGCACTTTTTTCCGCATACAAGAAAAGGACCACTCCCCTTGGGGAATGATCCTTTTTTTATTTCGGTAAATCGGTCGGTCAGTCGATGAAGCGACGGGTGAGCTGTTCGAACTCGTCGATGCGGCGGTCGCGCAGGAAGGGCCACCAGCGGCGTACGTTCTCGCTGCGTTCCATGTCGATTTCCACCACGAGGTTCTCTTCTTTCAGGTTGCTGGCCTGGGCGAGGATTTCACCTTGCGGGCCGGCCACGAAACTGTTTCCCCAGAAGAGGATGCCGTTGGTCTGTCCGGACGGGTCGGGTTCCAGTCCCACACGGTTGACGGCGATGACGGGCAGTCCGTTGGCTACGGCATGGCCGCGCTGTACGGTGACCCAGGCACCGAGCTGGCGCATCTTCTCTTCCTGGGTGTCGCTGCTCTCCCAGCCGATGGCGGTCGGGTAAATCAGTAGTTCGGCCCCTTTCAGTGCCATGATGCGGGCTCCTTCAGGATACCACTGGTCCCAGCATACCTGCACGCCCAGTTTGCCGAGAGAGGTCTCGATGGGTTCGAAGCCCAGGTCGCCGGGAGTGAAGTAGAACTTCTCGTAGTAGGCGGGGTCGTCGGGGATGTGCATCTTGCGGTATTTGCCGGCGATGCTTCCGTCGGCATCAAAAACCACGGCGGTGTTGTGATACAGTCCGGCGGCACGGCGTTCGAACAGGGAGGTGACCAGCACGATGTGGTAGGCGGCGGCTATCTCACTGTAGAAGCCGGTGGAAGGACCGGGGATGGGCTCTGCCAGGTCGAACAGACCGGTGTCTTCCGTCTGACAGAAATAAGGTGTGTTATGCAGTTCCTGGAGTACAACCAGTTGCGCACCGGCCTGTGCCACGGAGGCAATGTTGCGGTGCAGCTTTTCGAGGTTCTGTTTGAGGTCGGCGGTACAGGACTGCTGTACGAGGCCGACGCGGATGGTTCGTTTCATGATTCTATGTCGTTTTTAACGGATTCGGGATATTGCATGGTGACGCAGTGGAGGGAGCCGTGCTGCTGGATGAGGGCCCGGCAGTCCACGCCCACGATTTCACGTCCGGGGAAGGCTTCGGCCAGCACCTGTGCGGCACGGGCATCGTTTGCCGGCTGGGCGTAGGTAGGGTAGAGCACGGCCTCGTTCATAATCAGGAAGTTGGCGTAGGTGGCCGGGAGCCGCTGTCCGTCTTCGTCGTAGATGGCTTCGGGCATCGGCAACGGCAGCAGGCGGTACGGGTCTCCTTCGAGGGTGCGGAAGGTCTTGAGCTGGTCTTCCATGGAACGGAGGGCGCCGTAGTGCTCGTCGTCCTTGTCCAGACACTGCACGTAGGTGATGGTATGGTCGGGGCAGAGGCGGGCCAGGGTGTCCACGTGGCTGTCGGTGTCGTCGCCGGCCAGGTAGCCGTAGTCGAGCCAGAGCACCTGCCGCAGGTTGAAGCGGTCTATCAGGTAGGCTTCGATGTCCTTTCGTGAGCGCGTGTCGTTGCGGTTGGGAGCCAGCAGGCAAGGCGAGGTGGTGAGCAGGGTGCCCTTTCCGTCGCTTTCGATGGAGCCCCCTTCGAGCACGAAGTCACGGCAGTTGATGTAGTCGCCGTTGAGCACGCCGCTCTTGAACACGCGGCTGTTGATGAGGTTGTCCTTGCAGGCGGCGAACTTCATGCCCCAGCCGTTGAAGCAGAAGTCGAGCAGCAGCGGGTCGGTGTGCCGTTCCAGCAGGGTGATGAAGCCGTGGTCGCGGGCCCAGGTGTCGTTGGTGGGACATTCCACGAAGGTAATCCGGTCGCGGTAGGGAAAGTCGGCCAGGGCTTTCGGAAATTCCGGTGCCACGAGCAGCAGCGGCTGGCGTTTGGCGATTTCAGTGGCCAGGCAGACAAAGCAGTCTTCCACTTCGTCGAGCATGTAGGCCCAGTCGGTGTCGGCATGGGGCCAGGTGAGCTGTATGTAGCTCTGCGGGTGCCATTCGGCAGGAAGGTAATACGTCTTTTCCATATTCTAATGTAATTGTTTTTCGTTGGAGGTTCTTTTCTTCTGTGCAGCCGGAAGGTCGGCGTCTTTCTGGACATATTTGTCGTTGTCGTCCTTCTCTTGCTTGCTGCTGCGCGCTTTCCGGCGGCGGAGGAACCAGTCGACCAGCTCTTTCCAGTTCATGAAGTCCTTCTTGTACATGATGCCGATACCCTGTGTGGTCAGGGTCGACTTGGTGAAGTAGCGGTCGTTGGTCTGGTTGTAGCCACGCAGGCGGAACTCCCCGTTCTTGGTGAGCAGCCAGATGGCCTCGAAGTCGCCCACGAAGTTGGTGTTGCGCAAGGTGTTCTCGCGGTATCCGAAGTTGCCGTTGATGATGAGCCGGTTGTTCAGCAGGCGGCCCGACAGGATGGCTTCGGCTTCCACGTCGCTCCAGCCTTTCTCACCCGTGGTGAGGTTGGTGCCCACGTTCCAGTTCTGGTTGTTGATGACCTGCGAGAGCATGTTGTTCAGCTGTCCGGACAGGGTGCTGAAGGCCAGCGAGCTGGTGGCATCGGTCTGCCCGGTGTTGTTGGCATAGTCGTAGGTGTAGAACTTGCCCACGCCCAGCAGGTAGATAATCTGGGTGTTCATCTGTTCCTCGGTGCTGGTGAGGCTGCGCACCAGTTCCCGGTCTTCGTCGCTCACGGTAGGCAGTTCCAGTCCGAAGCTGAGGTTCGGCGAGGTGAGGTTGCCTGTCAGGTTCAGCAGACAGTTCACCCGCACATTGCCGCGGGAAGAAGACGCATCGGCAATCAGGTCGTTGAGCGAGGCGGAGTTGACCGTATAGACGGCCTGCACGTTCAGGTTCGCTGCCCGCGGGTCGCCGTTGAACGACACCGTGCCGCCGGGCTGGAGGGTGAAATCCTTGCGGATGACGTTCTGCATGCTCATCTTGTAGATTCCCTCGGTGATGTGATAGTTGCCGAACATCTGGAACTCGCCCTGGTTGAAGAAATTGATGCGCAGGTTGCCGGTTCCGTAAGCCGATATGTAGTCGCCGGCCGTGGGGTCCATGATGATTTTCATGTTGGCCCGTTCGGCAGGTTCTATCTGCAGGTTGATATGGATGGCCGTCGGCGTGTCGTCTTCCTCTTCGTCCTCCAGGCGGTTGAGCGGGTGGTAGACCTCGGCCTTGACGGCAGCCTGCTGGCGGCGCGGGGTACGGTCGACGAAGGTCACGAAACCGGAGTTGGTGGCTTCGGCGGCAGTGCCCAGCACGTAGACAAAGGCCGTCTGGTTGTCGGCCCGTACTTCTCCGTCGACGTTCAGCTGCCCGTCGCCTCCCCGGAGCAGGACATCGCCCGTGGCATAGATGCGTCCGTAGAAGGGGAAGTCGGGAGTCTCGTGGTCGGTGTCGTACACCTTCATGCGGTCGGTCTGGAAGCGGAAACGGTAGCTCAGGTCCTTCAGCTTGGTGTGCCGCAGTTCCCCGTCGGCCTGTCCGGTATGTCCTTCAGGGTCCTGGAGGCGGACATTGGGGAAGCGGAACAAGCCGGACGAGATGTGTACGGAGTCGGCCGAGGCGATGAACGTCGTGTTCAGGATGTTGACCTTCGTGCGCATCTGTGCCCTGACTTCGCCTTCCAGGTCGAGCTGGGCGAAGGGGCCGAAGAGGTGCACGTCGCCGTAGGCTTTTCCGTTGACGTTGCTGAAAATATTTTCCACGAAGGGTTGCAGGAAGGCCAGGGGAGTACCTCCGGCCTTGATGTGGAGGTCGAGTCCTTTGAGCTTGGGCGATACGTAGCCCGTGACGCCCGTGGTGCAGTCCGCATCGCGCCGGATGTCCGCGTTCAGGCGGACACCCCCCAGTTCCTTGTCCCACGAGGCAAGGATGTCGGCACGGCCCAGCACCGCCTGGTTCAGCGAGAAGTCTTTCACGTCGAGCCGGGCCTCCATGACCGGGTCTTTGAGCAAGTGGAGCAGGCGGGCCTTTCCGCTGATGCCCCCGTCGAAGCGCACGGCATGAAACTGGATCATGTCCATGATGTAGAGCAGGTTGATGTTCTTCAGGTCTACCAGGCACGAGTCCGTGTCGGCCTTTCCCAGCCGCCCGTGGATTTTCAGGTGCTGGTCGCGGTGCTCGAACAGGAAGTTGTGTATCTCGATGCTGTCTTTGGCAATGTCTACGCTGGCCGGGTGGATGTGCCAGGTGGTATCGTTCAGGATAATCTGGCTGGGCTGGATGTCCACGCGGGTGTGCAGTCCTTTGTGGCGGGGGTCCTGACTGAAGGAAGCCACCGCATCAATCTTGCCGCTGTAGGTGAGCTGGGTGTTGTTGCCCCAGTAGAGCGTGCTGTGCAGCTTGTCGTCCTTGGCCCGGGTGAGGAGCGAGAGGTTGAACATGGCTCCCTTCTTCATCAGGGTACTGGCGCGCACCTGGAACTGGAGTTCCTCGGGATGCGTCTCACACAGCAGGGCCCCCGACTCATAGTGCTTGCCGTTGTAGCTGAACTGCGGGAGGTAGCCGTTGATGCGCATCTGCGAGAGGCTGTCGTTGAACTGGCCATTGAGGACGGCCGGCATCTGCAGGTCGAAAGGTACGTGGAGCACCTTCGACAGGAAGTCGCTGTTTTCCATGCGGAACTGGAAGCGGAACTGGTTGTTCGGTTCGGCGCCCTTCCGGCTTTTTGCTTCCGGGAACAGCGAAGGCAGGTGCTTGCGGATGACTTTCTCGATGCTTTTCAGCAAGGTGTGGTAGGCATATCTCCCCTGGATGCTCCCGTTCAGGAAAGGAGAGGTGATGCGTATTTCTTTCTCGGGCGAGTGTGCCTGCGGTTGCGTGGCGTTGATTTGCAGGTGAGGCAGGAAATAGTTGCCGGCCTCGTCGGGGGTGCGCACCTGCAGGCTGTCGAGGTGGATGCTTCCCCGCATGTCGTCGATGGAATGTCCGGAGAAGTCCGCCGTCAGGTTGAGCGAGAGGTCAGTATCTTCGTATTTTTTGGTAAGGTGCAGGGAGTACGGACGGAAGTCGCGCACTTTCACGCGCAGGTTGAAGTCGGGTACCGCCTGGCTGGTGACAAAGCTCCCGTCCATGGTGATTTTCCCGTTGTGGTCGTCGAGCGAGAGGTGTCCGTTGAACCCGCCCGGCTTGAAGTCGCCGTTCAGCGCGATGTGCTGATACTGGTAATGGTTGTACTCAAGAGACGAAATCTCTCCCTTGATGTGCGATTCCAGCTGGTTGTTGCGGTATTGCAGTCCCTTCAGCTCCAGGTCGAACGAGGTCTTCCCGAGTTCCTCCTTGGCCAGCAGTTTCCCCAGCTCGAACTCTTGGGTCGAGATGCGTCCCGAGTAGCTTTTCTGCAAGGTCAGCGTGTCGGTGTGCATGGTCACGTTGGCGTTGAGCTGTCCCGGACGGCTCTTGACGGTACCGTGGGCGGTGATGCGTGAGGGATAGCCCGACACGTCGCCCTGGAACTGGATGAATCCGAGGCGCTGGATGAGGTCGGGCAGGTTCGTTTCTGCCCCTTTCAGGTTGTGGAACAGCCAGGGAAGGGCTTTCTCGCTGACATCGGCCTGGGTGATTTCGCCGAAGAAATAAGGTGACTTGACAGACTGATTGGCGTCCATCATCCCCTGTGCGCGCAGAATCAGCTCCTTCTGGGGACTGGCCAGGTAGAAGTGGGTGCAGCGGAACTGCCGTCCCTTGCCGCGGAACGTCGCGTCGATGTGGATGGAGTCCTGGAAGTGCGTCAGTGCCGGGACGAAATACGACAGGTCGGCCGGTGTGACAGAGGCCCGCAGGTTGCCCATGTAGTTCACCGGATTCTCCGGCGACGTCAGCAGGTGCGGGTCCTTGAGATTGCCCGTAGCCGACAGCGTGTCGATGCACACGAAGGTAGACGGCAGGTGGAGAGTCAGCTCCTGCAGGTAGATGCCCTGCGGATTGGCCGTCACCTTGAGGGCAAACTTCTTCAGGCGGAAGCCGCTCTGTTCGTTGAAGCTCATGCGCCGGATTTGGGCGTTGAGCGAGTCTTTCTGCAAGGCCTTCAAGGAGAGGGTGGCCGAAAGCTCACTGATGCCGATGTGGCTGGAGTTGAATTTCCGGGGGGTGACCGCTTCCGAGAGGACATCGTAGTGCACCTGTCCGCGGCGAATCAGTACGGAGTTGATGCGCAGGTCGAGGGGGCTTTCCTGCTTCGTGCTGTCTTTGGAAGCAAAGGCGTCGATGAGAAACTGGCAGTTCAGCGGGGCATCCGGAGTGGGACGGCTCAGACGGGCGTCCAGACCGAACAGCTGGATGCTGCTGATGCGAATCTGCTTGCGGAAAAGCGAGGGAATGTCTATCTTGACGGAGAAACGCGAGATGCCCAGCAGGTCTTTTCCCTGCCGGTCCTTGATGCGCACGTTCTGGATGACCACGCGGTTCAACAAGCCCAGGTCGACGTTGCCGATGCGGACCTCGGCCTGCACCAGCCGGGAAAGCTCACGGGCCGCATACGTACTGACACGATGCTGCACCGCCGGAAGGCTGAACAGGGCAATCAGGCCGAAATAAAGAATCAGTGCGGAAATGACCGTGAGGCGTATGGCTTGTTTTATGCGCGTGAATCTACTCATCTATTTTTTCTGCAATTAGTAAACAAAAGTACAAATAACCGACGAAGAAAGTGGACATCGGAAAGGGTTATTAGCAGTTTTTAAGTTTTGCAGAAAGCTTTGTTTGTCTGTTTTTGCGGTAATAAAATTCTATTTTTATTCATTTTTACATTGAAAATGCAAATAAAAATAGAATTTATGCGGATATTTGAAAAAATATTCGGAAATTTGTGCCGTTTTTAGGAAACCATAGATTATTGAACATAGATTGACGAAATGACACAGAAACTGAAAATTCCTTCTCCGCTGGCTTCGTTGTTGCCGGTGCTGGTCCTGGTGGTCCTGCTTTTTTTTACCATTCGCCTGCTGGGAGCCGATGCGCTGGGCGGGGGCAGTCAGATTTGCCTGCTGCTGACGACGGCCTTGTGTGCCGCCATGGGCATGGGGCGTTACGGGGTGGCCTGGAGAGATATTGAGCATGCCATTGTGAACAACATTGCAGGGGTGAGTTCCGCCCTGATTATTCTACTGATTATCGGTGCGCTGTCGGCAGCCTGGATGCTGGGTGGCGTAGTACCTACGCTGATATATTACGGTGTACAGATTATCCATCCGAAATTTTTCCTGGTGTCGTGCTGTGCGATTTGTGCCGTGGTATCGGTCATGACCGGCAGCTCGTGGACCACGATAGCCACCATCGGCATTGCCCTGATGGGCATCGGCAAGGCACAGGGATTCGACGAGGGCTGGATTGCCGGAGCCATCGTGTCGGGAGCGTACTTCGGCGACAAGGTGTCTCCACTTTCGGACACGACCATCCTGGCTTCGTCGGTGACGGACACCCCGCTGTTCACGCACATCCGTTACATGATGTACACCACGGTGCCCTCCATCGTGATTGCCCTGGCGATTTTTACGGTGGCCGGTTTTTCGCACGAGGCCACGGACAGTTCGCAGATGGCGGTGTTTACCACCGGACTGGCCGAGCGTTTCCACATCACCTTCTGGGTCTTGCTGGTGCCGGTAGTGACGGGTATCCTGATTGCCCGGAAGGTGTCGTCCATCATCACGCTGTTTGTGTCGACGGCACTGGCTGTGGTTTGCATGCTGGTGTTTCAGACCGACGTGCTGCGGGAGGTGGCCGGCGAGGGAGTGTCTGGTGCCGAAGCGTTGTATAAAGGAGTGCTGCTGGCTTTGTCGGGCGGCACGTCTGTGCAGGCCTCCAGTCCGGAACTGACGGAACTGATTGCCACCCGCGGCATGGGCGGCATGATGGACACGGTGTGGCTGATTCTCTGTGCCATGTGCCTGGGCGGGGCGATGACGGCCTGCGGCATGCTGGGCAGCATTACGCGGATGTTCGTACACCTGACCCATAAGCTAGCGGGAACGGTGACGGCTACGGTGGCCTCCGGCCTGTTTCTGAACCTGGCCACGGCCGACCAGTATATTTCGATTATCCTCACCGGAAACATGTTTAAGGATATTTACCAGAAGAACGGATACGAGTCGCGTCTGCTGAGCCGTACGACGGAAGATGCCGTGACGGTGACCAGTCCGCTGATTCCCTGGAACACGTGCGGCATGACGCAGGCCACCATCTTGAGCGTGCCTACGCTGGTGTACCTGCCGTACTGCTTCTTCAACCTGCTCAGTCCGCTGATGAGCATCTTCGTGGCGTGCATCGGCTACAAGATTGTGCGTCCGGCCAAGCACAAGGAATGAACTCATTAAAACCATAAAATATAATGAACCAGAAACACGTAACATTGGCTGCCTGCCTGATGGCTTTCGGGCTGACATTGCAGGCACAGAATGGAGGCATCTCTCCGGAAATGCTGAAGGAAATTCAGCGCAGTTATCAGAATACAGCTGCCGACAAGGCGATTCGCAATGCCTTGGGCGGTACCAGCATCAAGCAACTGGCCCTGAACCAGGAAAACCAGCAGGCGGTGGACGCCGATTTCTCCATCAAGGTGGAGTCGAAGGGAATCACCGACCAGCAGTCGTCGGGCCGCTGCTGGCTGTTTACGGGACTGAACGTGATGCGGGCCAAGGCCATTGCCAAATACGACCTGCCGGGACTGGAGTTCTCGCAGGTATACTGTTTCTTCTGGGACCAGCTGGAGAAGTCCAACCTCTTCCTGCAGGGGGTGATTGAAACGGCGGGCAAGCCGATGAGCGACCAGACAGTGGAATGGCTGTTCAAGCATCCGCTGAGCGACGGAGGTACCTTTACGGGGGTGGCCGACATCGTGACGAAGTACGGACTGGTGCCCAAGGAGGCCATGCCGGAAACGTACAGCAGTGAGCATACGTCGTATATGTCGTCATTGATTGGACTGAAACTGAAGGAGTTCGGGCTGGAACTGAGAGACCTGTCGGCCAAAGGTGAAAAGACGGCAGTCATTGAGAAACGGAAGGAAGAGATGCTGGGTACGGTCTACCGGATGCTGGCACTGACCCTGGGCGTGCCGCCGACTTCGTTCGACTACGTGCGCAAGGACAGCAAGGGCAAGGTGGTGGAAACAGAGCATCACACACCGATGTCGTTCCTGGAGAAGTATGGCGACAAGAACCTGCTGACTAACTACGTGATGGTGATGAACGACCCGTCGCGCGAATACTATAAGTGCTACGAGATTGCCTACGACCGTCACTGCTACGACGGGAAGAACTGGACGTACGTGAACCTGCCGGTGGAGGAAATCAAGGAGATGGCCATCGCCTCACTGAAGGACAGCACCCGGATGTATTTCTCCAGCGACGTGACCCAGATGGACAGTAACCGCGGACTGCTGGACGTGCACAATTATGATTTCGATTCGCTGATGGGCACCACTTTCGGCATGGACAAGAAGCAGCGTATCCAGACTTTCGCCAGCATGTCGGCTCATGCCATGACGCTGATGGCTGTCGACCTCGACGAGCACGGAAAGCCGAAAAAATGGATGGTGGAAAACAGCTGGGGCCCTTCTGCCGGCTATCAGGGACACCTGATCATGACCGACGAATGGTTCAATGAATACATGTTCCGCCTGGTACTGGAAACTAAATACGTGCCGAAGAAAGTGCTCGACATTTTCAAGCAGAAGCCGATACAGCTTCCGGCATGGGATCCGATGTTTGCGGAAGAAAAATAAGCGAAGCGGGGGAAATAACCGTCCCCTGGCTTGTTTTATTGCGGAAAAAATCTTTTCTTTGTGAAAAGAGTCATTTTGACGGGGCGAGGAGATACCGGGTATCTTCGCGCCCTTTAACCTTAAATAAGTTTGCTATGAACGAGATACGACCAGTTTCCCGAGCATTGTGCAGTATGCTGTTCCTGGGATGTTTGTGGGGCGGTTTCCCTCTTTGCGTACAGGGACAGAACGGAGAAGACCTGCCGCCTGATTCCATTTATACCATTGGTTATGCCCGTGGAAGTCTGAAAAACATTTCCGGCTCGGTGGAGCAGATTACGGAGAAACAGATGAACCGGGAGCTGATTACCAACCCGCTGGAAGCCATTCAGGGACGAGTGCCCGGCCTTACCATCCTGAAGAGCAACAACGGGATGGCGGCGCTGGAGTCGGTGCGTCTGCGGGGAACGACTTCGCTGACCAGCGGCAATGACCCGCTGATTATCGTGGACGGGGTGTTGGGCGACCTGACGATGCTGGCTTCGGTCTATCCTGCCGACATCGAGACCTTTACCATCCTGAAGGATGCGTCGGAGACGGCGCAGTACGGTTCGCGTGGGGCTTCGGGCGTCATCAACATCGTCACCAAGAAGGGACTGGCGGGGAAGACGCGCGTCAACTACAACGGCAGCTTCGGAATCTCGCATGCCTACCGCAGACTGGATATGCTGTCGGGGGCGGAGTATCGCCGGCTGGCGGCGGAACACGGGTGGAGCATCCTCGACAAGGGGTATGATACGAACTTCCAGAAGGCCATCGAACAGACGGGTTTGCAGCAGAACCACAATATCGCATTTTATGGGGGAGGAGAAGCTTCCAATTACAGGGTGTCGCTGGGCTTCCAGAACCGGGAGGGAGTGATCCAGCACGAAGGCATGAAACTGTTTACGGCCAACATGAATATGTCGCAGAAGATGCTCGACGGACTGATTGACTGCGAGCTGGGGCTGTTCGGCTCCATGCGGCGCGACCGCACGTTGTTCGACCTGCAGAAGACATTCTATTCGGCGGCGGCTTTCAATCCTACCTTCCCTGATTTTCCCAACCCGGAGACAGGAGGATGGGACCAGATTACGACGGCCAGCCAGATTACGAATCCGCTGGCCTGGATGGACGTGGACAACCGGGAGGAGACTTCTTATTTCAGTGCCCATGCCCGCCTGACGTTCCATCTATGGAAGGATTTGAAGATGGTGCTGTTCGGCTCTTATACGTACAGCACGACGGAGAATGCACAGTTTCTGCCGACCACGGTGTGGGGCAACGGACAGGCTTACCGGGGCAACCGCAGGGCGGAGTCCATGCTGGGGAATGCCATGCTGACGTACCAGAAGAAGCTGGGAGCGCATTTCCTGGATGTGCTGGCCCTGGGGGAAGTGGAGAAAGACCGCTTTCAGGGATTTTATACGACCACGACCAATTTCTCATCGAATACGATGGGCTATCACAGCTTGCAGGCGGGGGCCCTGCGTCCCTGGGAGGGGACAGGCTCTTATTACGAAGAGCCGCATCTGGTGTCTTTCCTGGGACGGGTGAACTATACGTACGACGACCGCTATGTGCTGACGGCCAACTTGCGGACGGATGCTTCTTCCAAGTTCGGACGGAACCACAAATGGGGCGTGTTCCCGGCCGTGTCGGTGGCCTGGAACGTGACACAGGAGAAGTTCATGCGGCCGTATCGCTGGATAGACAACCTGAAGCTGAGGATGGGCTACGGACTGGCGGGCAACCAGGGAGGTATTGATTCGTACACCACCCTGTCACTGGTCCGGCCGAACGGGGTGACACCGGTGGGCAACTCGCCGATTGTGACGTATGAAAGCCTGAAGAATGTCAACCCGAACCTGAAATGGGAGGTGAAGTCGACCTTCAATGCGGGGGTGGACATGGGGTTCTACGGCAACCGCGTGCTGCTTTCGGTGAACTATTATCTTTCCAAAACCCGGGATATGCTGTATCAGTATGACGTGAGTGTGCCTCCCTTTGCCTACAACAAACTGCTGGCCAACCTGGGCTCCATGTGGAACAGCGGTACGGAGCTTTCCATCGGTCTGACTCCGCTGCGTACCAAGGATATGGAGCTGAATATCAACGCCAATGTGACGTTCCAGCGCAACAAGCTCCTGTCGCTGAGCGGAATCTATGAAGGGGAACAGGTCAGTGCAGCACAGTATACGGCATTGGCAGGACTCAACGGGGCCGGTCTGCACGGTGGGTACAACCAGATTGTGTATCAGATTGTGGGACAACCGCTGGGAGTTTTCTATTTGCCGCATTGCGAGGGACTTGTGCCGGACGGAAAGGGGGGATACACCTATCAGATTGCCGACCTGAACGGGGGAGGCGTGAACCTGGAGGACGGGGAAGACCGTTATGTGGCCGGACAGGCTACCCCCAAGACGCTGCTGGGTTCGAACATCAGTTTCCGGTACAAGCGTTTCGATGTGTCGCTGCAGATAAACGGGGCATTCGGGCACAAGATTTACAACGGAACGTCTCTGACGTATATGAACATGAACAGTCTGCCTGACTACAATGTGTTGGCGGAGGCTCCGGCACGGAACATACGCGACCTCACGGCTACGGACTACTGGCTGGAAAGCGGCAATTACGTGAACTTTGATTACCTCACCGTGGGATGGAACATTCCGCTCCGGAAAACGCGTTACCTGCACGGGGCCCGACTGGCGCTGACCGTCAACAACCTGGGAACCATTTCCGGATATTCGGGACTGACTCCGCTCATCAATTCCACGCTCGTGGACGAGACTTTCGGGGTGGACGACAAACGGACTTACCCGCTTTCAAGAACCTATATCATCAGTTTAAGTCTTAACTTCTAAACCGCTTGTTATGAAAAGAATATATGTTTTTATATCTGCCGCTTTCAGCCTCCTTGCCGGTGCTTCCTGCAGTGCTTATCTCGATGAAAGTCCCAAGGACCGGCTGGACGAGGAAACGGCCTATTCCACGCTGTCGGACGTGCAGCGCAACGGGGTGCTTTCGCTGTACAACTACGTGGGAGGCTATGTCGACAGTCAGGGACTGCAAGGCACCGGGCGGGGCATATACGACCTGAATACCTTCACCACCGACGAGGCGATGATGCCTACCCGCGGAGGCGACTGGTATGACGGGGGATTCTGGCAGGGTTTGTACCTGCATCGCTGGGGAGTGAACAACGAGGCCATTTATGCCACTTGGGAATACCTGTACCGCACGGTGATTCTGTGCAACGGCTCGCTGGAGAAAATCCAGGCTTTTTCGGCGGCGCATCCCACGGAAGAGGTGGCTCCTTTGGTGGCCGAAGTGCGGGCCTTGCGGGCGATGTTTTATTATTATATCATGGACCTTTTCGGCAGTGTGCCTCTCATTGAGAAGAGCAGTCCGGCACTTGAAGAGATTGTTCAGGAAAAACGGTCTAAGGTGTTCTATTTCATCGTGAAAGAACTGATGGATTCCGAACCTTTCCTGAGCTTGGAACGGAGCAATCAGCCGGGAGTCTATTATGGAAGGGTGACCCGTCCGGTGGTCTGGTTCCTGTTGGCCAAGCTGGCCCTGAATGCCGAAGTCTATGCCGACGACGACTGGACCGACGGAAGCCGTCCGGACGGGAAATCGCTCTTTTTCGAAGTGGACGGACAGTCGTTGAATGCCTGGCAGACGGTGTGCCGTTATGGGGAGAAACTGGCGGCTGCCGGATACAGCCTGGAAGAAGACTATACGGCCAATTTTGCGGTCTTCAACGAGTCTTCGAAAGAGAATATCTTTGTGATTCCCATGGACAAGACACTGTATGCCAACCAGTTTATCTACCTGTTCCGCTCGCGCCACTACAACCATGCCAAAGCTTACGGACTGGGAGGGGAAAACGGAGCGTCGGCCACAAAGGAAGTGCTGGAAGCTTTCGGCTACGACACGCCGCAGGTGGATGCCCGATTTGACTATTGCTATTTTGCCGGTCCGGTGAACGACCTGGAAGGCCGTCAGGTGATGCTCGACGACGGAGTGACCCCGCTGGTGTATGAGCCGTGGAAGGTAGCCCTCGACGTATCGGGACAGCCCTGGGAAAAGACCGCCGGAGCCCGGATGAAGAAATACGAGGTCGACCCGACGGCCCTCAAAGACGGGAAACTGCTGGACAATGACATCGTGCTCTTCCGCTATGCCGACATGCTGCTCATGCAGAGCGAGGCCAAGGTGCGCAACGGAGAGAACGGCGATGCCGAGCTGAACCGGGTGAGAAGCCGGGTGGGGATGCCTCCGCAGACAGCCACCCTCGACTGTCTGCTGGAAGAACGCATGAGGGAGCTGGCCTGGGAAGGATGGAGGCGGCAAGACCTCATCCGCTTCGGCCGTTTTACCCGTGCCTACAGCGACCGTCCGCAGCTTCCCGGGGAAGAAAACGGGTATACGACGGTATTTCCCATCCCCGAAAAGGTGGTCGGCATGAATCCCAATTTATATCAGCATAAGGGATATTAAGGAAATTTTTGCTTTCTCCAGGTGACAGAATCGCTGTTTTGTCATGTAGATTTTACATTTGCCCGCGATATAAAGAAATATTTCTCTAATTCGATGGGCAAATGTTCTTTTTTCACTTCTTTTTTCTTTAATTTTGCACGCAAAATAGAAAACCATTTTTTATAACCTAACATGGCAAATTTAATTAAATTGCGTAAAGGCTTAGACATAAACCTGAAAGGCAAGGCTGCTGCACAAGTGGTGGCTGTAAAGGAGCCGGGATTCTATTCACTGTGTCCCGATGATTTTACAGGCGTGACTCCGAAGGTAGTCGTGAAGGAACAGGAATATGTCATGGCCGGAGGACCCTTGTTTGTAGACAAGAATCATCCTGAAGTGAAATTTGTTTCGCCGGTAAGTGGCGTAGTAACAAGCGTGGAACGTGGAGCAAGACGTAAGGTGATGAGCATTACCGTACAGGCTGCTGCGGAACAGGACTTCGAAGAATTCGGCAAGAAGAGCGTAGCTTCTCTCGACGGGGCTGCCGTAAAGGACGTGTTGCTGAATGCCGGTCTGTTCGCCTTTGTCCGTCAGCGTCCGTATGACGTAGTGGCCGATCCGACTGTAGCACCTCGTGCTATCTTCGTTTCTGCATTCGACACGAACCCGCTGGCTCCAGAATTTGAACTGGCGCTTTCTGGCGAAGAAGCGAATTTCCAGACTGGACTGGATGCGTTGGCTAAGATGGCCAAGACATACCTGAGTATCAGTGTGAACCAGAAGTCACCTGCTTTGACGCAGGCAAAGAATGTGGAAGTCAATGTGTTTGACGGACCTCATCCGGCAGGTAACGTCGGCGTGCAGATTAACCACATTGCTCCGGTAAACAAGGGTGAAACAGTATGGACTATTGATCCGCAGGCTGTCATCTTTATTGGCCGGCTGTTCAATACGGGACGTGTAGACTTTACCCGTACTGTGGCAGTGACTGGTTCGGAAGTGTTGAAACCTGCTTACGTGAAGCTGAAAGTAGGTGCCCTGCTGACAGGTGTATTTGCCAACAATGTAACTACGGACAAGGCTTTGCGTTATATCAGCGGTAACGTATTGACCGGAAAGCAGATTACTGCCAACGGTTATCTGGGAGCCTTCCACAGCCAGTTGACCGTGATTCCGGAAGGAAGCGACGTACACGAAATGCTGGGTTGGATCATGCCGCGTCTGAACGATTTCAGTACCAGCCATTCTTATTTCAGCTGGATGATGGGCAAGAAGAAAGAATATGTGTTGGATGCACGTGTGAAGGGTGGTGAACGCCACATGATCATGTCGAACGAATACGACCACGTACTTCCGATGGATATCCTGCCGGAATACCTGATCAAGGCCATCATTGCGGGCGACATCGACCGTATGGAAGCACTAGGTATTTACGAGGTAGCTCCGGAAGACTTTGCCTTGTGTGAATTTGTCTGCTCTTCAAAGATGGAACTGCAGCGTATTGTTCGCGACGGACTCGACATGCTCCGCCGTGAAATGTGTTAATGCTAACTAAAACGATTATTAATAAATGAACGCGTTAAGAAATTATCTCGATAAGATAAAGCCTAACTTTGAAGAGGGAGGCAAATTTCATGCTTTTCGTTCTGTGTTCGACGGGTTTGAAACATTCCTGTTTGTTCCGAACACTACTTCGAAGACAGGTACGCACATCCACGATGCGATAGACAGCAAACGTATCATGTCGTTCGTGGTGATTGCGCTGATACCGGCCCTGCTGTTCGGTATGTATAATGTGGGTTACCAGCATTTCCATGCTACGAATGTAGAAGGTAGCTTCATCGAAATGTTCGGTTACGGTTTCCTGGCTGTACTGCCGAAAATCATTGTATCCTACGTGGTAGGTCTGGGTATCGAATTTGTGGTAGCCCAGTGGAAGAAGGAAGAAATTCAGGAAGGTTTCCTGGTTTCCGGTATGTTGATTCCGATGATTGTGCCGGTTGAGTGTCCGTTGTGGATGCTGGCCGTGGCTACTGCTTTCTCTGTAATCTTTGCCAAGGAAGTGTTCGGTGGTACAGGTATGAATATCTTCAATCCGGCGTTGATTACTCGTGCCTTCCTGTTCTTTGCTTATCCGACCAAGATGTCCGGTGATACGGTATGGGTGTCCGGTGACAGCATTTTCGGTTTGGGCAAGACTGTGGACGGGTTGACAGCCGCTACTCCGTTAGGTGTGGCAAAGGTTGCCGAGTGCCCTGCTTTCTCGTGGGATATGGTGACCGGTCTGATTCCGGGCTCTATCGGCGAGACGAGCGTAATTGCCATTGCTATCGGTGCCGTTATCCTGTTATGGTCGGGCGTGGCAAGCTGGAGAACGATGCTGTCAGTATTCGTTGGTGGTGCCGTGATGGGTTGGGTGTTCAACCAATGGGGACCGGATACCGCAGTGGCTCACATGCCTTGGTATGAACATCTGTGCCTGGGTGGTTTTTGTTTTGGTGCCGTGTTCATGGCGACCGACCCTGTCACTTCTTCACGTACGGAGAACGGTAAATACGTTTATGGATTCCTGATCGGTGCCATGGCCATCATCATCCGTGTGCTCAATCCGGGTTATCCCGAAGGCATGATGCTGGCTATCCTGCTGATGAATATCTTTGCACCGCTGATTGACTATGTGGTAGTGCAGAACAATATTTCGCGTCGTGCAAAACGTGCTATGTCTAACAAATAAAAACCGAAAATACAATGAATACCAATAGTAACTCTTATACTATCATTTATGCTTCGGTAATGGTTGTTATCGTAGCATTCTTGCTGGCTTTCGTCAACTCTTCTTTGCGCGACCTGCAAGGAAAAAATGTAGAGTTGGATACGAAAAAACAGATTCTTTCGGCTTTGGGTATCCGTGAAGTGGAAGATGCGGAAGCCAAATTTGCCGAAGTGGTGAAAGAAGACATGCTGGTGGCTGAAGACGGTTCGCTGAAGCCATACGAAGGCAGCTTCGTTACCGGATATGAGAAAGCATATAAGGAAAAGGGAGAAGCCCATCTTTTCGTCTGCGAGATAGACGGACAGAAGAAGTATGTTATACCCGTTTATGGTACGGGATTGTGGGGTGCCATCTGGGGCTATGTAGCCTTGAACGAGGATAAGAACACCGTGTATGGCACTTATTTCTCACATGCATCAGAAACTCCGGGCCTGGGTGCGGAAATCGCTACCGAACATTTCCAGAATGAGTTCAAGGACAAGAACGTGCTGGACGGAGATGCCATCGGACTGGATGTCGTAAAGAACGGGAAGATTGACAAGCCTGAGTTCCAGGTGGACGGTATTTCCGGAGGTACGATTACTTCAGTGGCCGTAGGACAGATGCTGAAGAACTGCATGGGAAACTATACCAAGTTTTTAACCGCTAAAGAATAATAGGAGGGGAAATATAATATGGGAAATTTATTTTCAGCCAAGAATAGAGAAGTGTTCTCCACCCCGATTAGCATGAACAATCCGGTCACCGTACAGGTGTTGGGTATTTGTTCGGCACTTGCCGTTACTTCCAAACTGGAACCGGCCATCGTGATGGGACTTTCGGTAACCATTATCACCGCATTCTCGAATGTGGTCATCTCATTAATCCGCAAGACAATTCCGAACCGTATCCGTATTATCGTACAGTTGGTGGTCGTTGCTGCGTTAGTGACTATCGTAAGCGAACTGCTGAAGGCTTTTGCCTACGACGTAAGTGTCCAGCTTTCAGTATATGTAGGTCTGATTATCACCAACTGTATCCTGATGGGACGTCTGGAAGCGTTTGCGATGGCAAACGGCCCGTGGGAATCTTGTCTTGACGGTCTGGGCAACGGACTGGGCTATGCCAAGATTCTGGTCATCGTGGCTTTCATCCGTGAGCTTCTGGGCTCAGGTACGTTGCTGGGTTTCAATGTCCTGAACCATGCAGCTATCCAGGAGTTCGGCTATGTGAACAACGGCTTGATGCTGATGCCGCCGATGGCGTTGATTATCGTGGCTTGCCTGATATGGTACCAGCGTGCGAAGCATCCTGAATTACAAGATAAGGAATAACAAGTAAAGGAAAGACATTATGGAACATTTTTTCAGTTTATTGGTCCGCTCCATCTTTGTGGACAATATGATATTCGCGTTCTTCCTGGGTATGTGTTCATACCTGGCGGTATCGAAGAATGTGAAAACAGCTGTCGGTCTGGGCATTGCTGTAACTTTCGTGCTGGTGGTGACTTTGCCGGTCAACTATTTGCTCCAGACGAAGGTACTGGCTGCCGACGGTATTTTGGGCATTGACCTCAGCTTCTTGAGCTTCATCCTCTTCATTGCCGTTATCGCGGCCATTACACAGTTGGTGGAAATGATTGTGGAGCGTTTCAGCCCTTCGCTGTATGCTTCGCTGGGTATCTTCCTGCCGTTGATTGCCGTGAACTGCGCCATCATGGGTGCCTCTCTGTTCATGCAGCAGCGCATCAACCTGACTCCTTCCGACCCGAAGTTCATCGGTGGCATCGGTGATGCTGTCTCTTACGCACTGGGTTCAGGTATCGGCTGGATGCTGGCCATCGTCGGTCTGGCTGCCATCCGTGAGAAAATGGCTTACTCTGACGTACCTGCTCCGCTGAGAGGACTGGGTATCACTTTCATCACTGTAGGTCTGATGGCAATGGCATTTATGTGTTTCTCTGGTTTGAACATCTAATAGGAAAGGAATAAGACAATGGATATGAATTTTATTTTAGCGAGCATTGGAGTATTCCTGGTGACTATTCTGGTGCTGGTAGTCATCCTGCTGGTAGCGAAGAATTTCCTTGTGGCTTCCGGCAACGTGAAACTGACTATCAACGGCGACAAGGAAATGGAAGTAGAATCCGGCTCTACGTTGCTGAACACATTGGCCGTTAACGGCGTATTCTTGCCTTCAGCTTGTGGTGGTAAGGGTTCTTGCGGACAGTGCAAGTGTCAGGTGATTGAAGGAGGCGGCGAAATCCTGCCTTCTGAAGTGAGCCACTTCAGCCGCAAGCAGCAGAAAGACCACTGGCGTCTGGGTTGCCAGGTGAAGGTGAAAGGTGACCTGTCTATCAAGGTGCCTGAATCTGTAATGGGTGTAAAGGAATACGAATGTACGGTTATCTCCAACAAGAACGTGGCTACTTTCATCAAGGAATTCAAGGTGCAGTTGCCTAAGGGTGCCCACATGGACTTCATCCCGGGTTCTTACGCACAGATCAAGATTCCTAAATATGAAATGGACTACAACAAGGATATCGATAAAGACCTTATCGGTAAGGAATACCTGCCTGCATGGGAAAAGTTCGGTTTGTTTAACCTGAAGTGTAAAAACGAAGAAGAAACCATCCGTGCTTACTCTATGGCCAACTATCCGGCTGAAGGCGACGTATTCATGCTGACCGTACGTATCGCTACTCCGCCGTTCAAACCCGACCGCAGCGGTTTCATGGATGTGATGCCGGGTATCGCTTCTTCTTACATCTTTACCCTGAAACCGGGTGACAAGGTGCTGATGAGTGGTCCTTACGGAGACTTCCATCCGATTTTCAACTCAAAGAAGGAAATGATCTGGGTCGGTGGTGGCGCCGGTATGGCTCCGCTGCGTGCACAGATTATGCACATGACTCGTACGTTGAACACAAGAGACCGCGAACTGCACTACTTCTACGGTGCCCGTGCGTTGAACGAAGTGTTCTACCTGCAAGACTTCCTGCAGCTGGAAAAAGACTTCTCGAACTTCCACTTCCACTTGGCACTCGACCGTCCGGATCCGGCAGCCGATGCAGCGGGCGTGAAGTACACTCCGGGATTTGTTCATCAGGTAATGTACAACACTTACCTGAAAGACCACGAAGCTCCGGAAGACATCGAATACTACATGTGTGGTCCTGGTCCGATGTCAAAAGCTGTGGTTAACATGCTGGATAGCCTGGGCGTTGAAAGCTCTTCTATCATGTATGATAACTTCGGTGGATAATCAAGAAATTATAAGTCTTGAAATAAAGAAAAGCCTCTGCACAGCGCAGGGGCTTTTTTTATGCCATAAAGACTCTTCGTCGGTTGTCGCGTGAGCATACGGACAGGAGGGGCTGGCAGAAGTTCGCATTTGGATAAAGAATACTTACTTGTTGTTACTTTGTGGAGCCTAACCTGTCGAACAGTCTGCAAGTAGTAATGAATATGGAAAGAAATGAGGCGATATATTACAAAATAATGAAGATTTTGTTCATTTTGATATCTGTTTCTTGATGTACGTCAATAAATGATAGGGGAAAGGCAACTTTTCTTCTGCTTTGTTTTTATGTTGTTCAACATATACTTATCTTTGCATCGGTAAAAAGAAATAGCTCGAGCTAAACTAGAGAATTATTTAGGTAACAAAGTTTTTAGGTAAAAGATTTTAAAGGTATGAAAAGATTAGGATTAACATTGGTAGCCGCATTGGCTTTTTCAGTTTCTATGTTTGCAGAAGGTGTGCAGGGCAACAGCAATGCAGAAAAGTGGAACGGTTCAATCAACAAGTCTAAACTGACTAAGTATCTGAATCTGTCATCTACCCAGCACGAGAAAGTAGCTGATATTTGCGACTATTTTGAGCAGGAAATGACCCGTGCCAACTCCTCAAAGACTGACAACAAGGAAAAAGTTCGCAAGGCTGTATACGGCAACCTGAAGCTGATGAAACAGACACTGGACGAAAAGCAGTACTCAAACTACGTACGTCTGATGGCCATGACACTGCGCAACAAAGGTATCGACTTGAACGAAGCAAAATAAATAAAAGATATTTTTGACCTTTTCTGAGAACCCCGGAGACTTGCAAGAGTCCTCGGGGTTTTTTGTGTCTTCAGAAGAAACATACAAAACGTCGAAGCGCTTTTTAGGGGAGCAATTTCTCTGTTTGGGAATCCCAATCCTACTCCTCGTGATAATCATTCAGGCGGTCGTTCCAGAGATACTTCCGGGTTTCGCTGACGATGACGCCCGAGAGCAGAAGCAGGGAGATAAGGTTCGGAATGGCCATGAGGGCATTGACCACATCGGCGAAGTTCCACACGAGGGACAGGTTGACTACGGAACCCACATACACCATCACAATCCACAGCAGACGGTAGGCCCGCATGATTTTCCGGCCTCCCAGGTACTCTACGGCCTTCTGCGAATAATACGTCCAGCCCAGGATGGTACTGAAGGCAAAGGTCACGATGCCGAACGACAGGATGGGAGTGCCGACGTAGGGAATTTTCGCGAAGGCCATCTTGGTCAGGGCCGCGTCGCTCGTGTAGTCGATGTCCGGATAGGCCAGGATGCTGCTCACCAGTACCAGTCCGGTCAGGGCGCAGATAACCACTGTGTCCCAGAAGGTACCTGTGGAAGAAACCAGTGCCTGGCGCACCGGGTTGCGTGTCTGGGCTGCTGCCGCTACGATGGGAGCCGACCCCAGTCCCGATTCATTGGAGAAAAGTCCGCGCGCGATGCCGTAGCGGGCCGCCATCATCACCGTGGTGCCCACAAAACCGCTGCCCGCCGCACGGGCCGAAAAAGCCGATTCCAGAATGAGGCGGATGGAAGCCCCCAAGTAGGCATGGTTCACCATCAGGATGTAGATGCAGCCTCCCACATAGAGCAAGGCCATGAGCGGGACGAGTCCCATGCACACTCTGGCGATGCTTTTGACGCCACCGATGACCACGAGGGCCGTCAGGACGCTCATTGCTATACCTGTCAGGTGAGGTGATACCCCGTAGGATTCATGGAGTAATAAGGAAATGGAATTGGCCTGCACCGTGTTGCCGATGCCGAAAGCCGCCAGTGCGGTGAAGATACAGAACAGGATGCCCAGCCATTTCATGCCCAGTCCGCGTTCCAGGGCGTACATCGGACCGCCAATCATCTCGCCCGACGCATTTTTCACCCGGTATTTTACGGCCAGCAGTCCCTCTGCATATTTGGTCGACATGCCGAACACCCCTGTGAGCCAGCACCAGAACACGGCACCCGGTCCGCCCAGGGCCACAGCCGTCGCCACACCGATGATGTTGCCCGTGCCGATGGTCGCTGCCAGGGAAGTGGCCAACGCCCCGAACTGGCTCACGTCGCCGCCGGCCTCCCGGTCCTTGCTGACGGAGAGGCGCAGGGCCTTGAGAATATGCAGTTGGGGAAATCGCAGCCGGACGGTCAGGTAAAGGTGCGTGCCCAGCAGCAAGACAATCATGGGCCATCCCCATAAGAACGAACTAATCTCCTGTACAATCTTCGTAATCTGTTCCATTTTCTGTTTGTTTTGATTATTTGCGCAAAAGTGTGAATAATAAATCAAAACTCATAAAAATGTGTCAGAAATAACGAAATATCAGTTTTTCTCTTTCAAAAGGTCTTCCAACTTGAGCAGTTCGTCGCGGTATTGTGCCGCTTCGATGAAGTCCAGCTTCTTGGCCGCTTCCTGCATGAGCTTGCGGGTGCGGTCGATGCTCTTCTGCAACTGTTCCTTCGACATGTACTGTACCACCGGGTCGGCTGCCGCATGCAGCTGGGCTTCCGTCTCGGTGTATGCCTTCGGAGCTTTCGGCTTGCTGTCGGCCGTTGCGGCAGAAGAAGACCGTTCGATGTCGAGCAGGGCATTGTTGCGCGAGCGCGTAATCTGTTTCGGCGTGATGCCGTGTGCCTCGTTGTAGGCCAGCTGTTTTTCCCGTCGGCGGTTGGTCTCGTCGATGGTCTGCCGCATGCTGTCCGTGATGTGGTCGGCATACATGATGACCTTTCCGTTCACGTTGCGGGCGGCACGTCCGGCTGTCTGAGTGAGCGAGCGGTGCGACCGGAGGAAGCCCTCCTTGTCGGCATCCAGGATGGCCACCAGCGACACTTCCGGCAGGTCGAGTCCCTCACGCAGCAGGTTTACCCCCACCAGCACGTCGTAGATGCCCTGCCGCAGGTCGTCCATAATCTTGATACGTTCCAGCGTATCCACGTCGCTGTGGATGTAGGCGCAGCGCACGTCGTGGTTGAGCAGGTATTCCGTCAGCTCCTCGGCCATGCGTTTGGTCAGGGTGGTGACGAGCACGCGCTCTTCCTTTTCCACCCGTTGCTGGATTTCCTCCATCAGGTCGTCTATCTGGTTCAGGCTGGGGCGTACCTCGATGACCGGGTCGAGCAGTCCCGTGGGGCGGATGACCTGTTCCACCACGATGCCCTCACTCTGTTGCAGCTCGTATTCGGCCGGAGTCGCACTTACGTAAATCACCTGCTTGGCCATCTGCTGGAACTCCTCAAACGTAAGCGGGCGGTTGTCCATGGCAGCCGGGAGCTGGAAACCGTATTCCACCAGGTTCGTCTTGCGGGCCCGGTCGCCGCCGTACATGGCCCGGATTTGGGGCACGCTGACGTGGCTTTCGTCGATGACAATCAGGAAATCCTCCGGGAAAAAGTCGAGCAGGCAGTAGGGGCGGGTACCCGGTTCGCGTCCGTCGAAGTAGCGCGAATAGTTCTCGATGCCCGAGCAGTGTCCCAGTTCGCGCAGCATCTCCATGTCGTACGTCACCCGTTCATACAGGCGCTTGGCCTCGTAGGGCTTTCCGATTTCTTCAAAGTAGGCCACCTGCTTCGTCAGGTCATCCTCAATCTGGTGGATGGCCCGGAGCGTGCTTTCCTTGGTCGTCATGAAGAGGTTGGCCGGATAAATCTTGTATTCGTCGAACGTGCCGAGGCGATGTCCCGAAATGGGGTCGATTTCCTCGATGCCGTCTATCTCGTCGTCCCAGAACATCACCCGGAGCACACTGTCGGTATAGGCCAGGGAGATGTCCACCGTATCCCCCTTCACGCGGAAGTTGCCACGGTTCAGTTCGATGTCGTTGCGCACGTACAGGCTGTCCACCAGCCGGCGCAGGAACACGTTGCGGTCCAGCAGTTTCCCCTTCTTGATGTCAATGACGTTGTTGTAGAAGTCCGCCGGGTTTCCCATACCGTAGATGCACGACACGGACGACACCACAATGACATCCTTCCGTCCCGAGAGCAGGGCCGAGGTGGCCGCCAACCGCAGCTTGTCGATTTCCTCGTTGATGGCCAAGTCCTTTTCTATATAGGTGTCGGTCGAAGGGATGTATGCCTCCGGCTGGTAATAGTCGTAGTAAGACACGTAGTATTCCACGGCGTTGTGCGGGAAGAAGTTCTTGAACTCCCCGTAGAGCTGTGCGGCCAGCGTCTTGTTGTGGCTCAGGATGAGGGTCGGCTTGTTCACGTTCTTGATGACATTGGCAATGGTGAAAGTCTTTCCGGAGCCGGTGACCCCCAGCAAAGTCTGTGCGGGTACGTGTTGCATGACGCCTTCGGTCAGCTGGGCGATGGCTTCCGGCTGGTCGCCGGTGGGCTGATAGTCGGATATGAGTTCGAAATTCATGAAATCAGGAAATTGGTGAATTGAAAATTGGTGTAAAATTACATATTATTTTACACAACACTTTGCACATCCTGAAAAATTACATTAAAAAACGTCTTGGAGTTGCATTATTCGCTGGAAAAGAGTAATTTTGCGCAACTATCTTGATAAATATGAAGAAATATATTGCAATGGCCCTCCTTTCCGCGGGAATCTTGTCTTCCTGTGGAGAGTATAACAAGGTGCTGAAATGCACTGACTACGAATACAAATACGAAGCGGCAAAAACCTATTTTGCCAAGGGACAGAATTCGCGTGCGGCTACCATTCTGGAGGAGTTGATTCCCATCCTGAAGGGTACGGCCAATGGTGAAGAGTCGTTGTACATGCTGGCAATGACTTACTACAACCAGGGGGACTATGTGACGGCTTCGCATTATT
This sequence comes from Phocaeicola fibrisolvens, assembly GCF_025567125.1. NCBI lineage: Bacteria > Pseudomonadati > Bacteroidota > Bacteroidia > Bacteroidales > Bacteroidaceae > Phocaeicola > Phocaeicola fibrisolvens. The sequence goes on from NZ_JAOQJI010000007.1 coordinate 82,003, forward strand.
TCAATACCTATTATACGACTTATCCGCGGGGTACCTATACTGAACTGGCCCGTTTCTTCAGTGGAAAGGCACTTTATCTGGATACACCGGAACCGCGTCTGGACCAAAGCAGTACCTACAAGGCCATTCAGGAACTGCAGATGTTCATGGAATATTTCCCGACCAGTTCGCGGAAAGAAATTGCGCAGAACATGATTTTCGAATTGCAGGACAAGCTGGTAGAGAAGGAATATCTTTCGGCAAAACTCTACTACGACCTGGGTTCCTATTCCGGAAACTCGGTGTACAGCAGTACGGGTAACAACTACCTGGCTTCCATCGTGACGGCACAGAACGTGCTGAAGGAATATCCCTACACGCGGTTGCGGGAAGACCTGTATATCCTGATTCTCCGGGCCAAGTATCACATGGCCAAGGAGAGTGTGCTCGAAAAGCGGGAAGACCGTATGCGCGAGACCGTGGACGAATACTACGCCTTCAAGAACGAATTTCCGGAAAGCAAGTACATGAAAGAGGTGGAAGGTATTTTTGCCGACGTGAGCAAGTACATTTCTACCGGTGAAGATGAATAATAAACGTGTATAATTATAAATAAGGACTTATGGATTACAAAAAAACAAACGCTCCTACAACTACCGTTACTCGTAATTTGATGGAACTCTGTGAGGACACAGGCAATATCTATGAAACCGTAGCTATCATCGGCAAACGTGCCAACCAGATTGCTGCAGAGATGAAGAATGACCTTTCCAAGAAATTACAGGAGTTTGCTTCCTATAACGATAACCTGGAAGAGGTGTTTGAAAACAGAGAACAGATTGAGATTTCTCGCTATTACGAAAAGCTCCCGAAACCGACACTGATCGCTACACAGGAGTACATCGAAGGAAAGGTTTATTATAGAAACCCTGCAAAGGAAAAGGAAAAATTGCAGTAATCCTTATTGTAAAGAATTTAGGAATGCATACGTGCATTCGGGCTTGTCATTCTGAGTGCAGCCGGCAAGAACCGTGCCCCTCAGAATGACATTTGCGTTTGAAAACCTTTTATTGACAATTGATATGATACAGAGAATACAGACCGTTTATTTGCTGGTCGTAGCCATCCTGATGGTGGTGATGATGTCTGCTTCCGTGGGAAGCTTTTATACCGACAAGAACATTTGCGAAATGACGAACTTGAGCTATACGCTTCCTGACGGCAACGTGAACTATACACCGTGGGCCTTGTTTGCCGTGCTGGTGGTGGCGGCTGTGGTAGCCCTGGGCACCATCTTCCTCTATCGGAAACGGATGTTACAGATTCGTCTGACCATCTTCAATACCATCGTGCTGATTGGCTATTACCTGGTGCTGGTTTATTTCGTGGTGAACCCCGACAAGGCGTTCGATGACTACAGCTTCATGCCTTCGTGGTCTGTCTGTCTGCCGCTGGTGAGCATCATTCTGAACTGGCTGGCTATCCGCGCCATCGGCAAGGACGAGATGCTGGTCAAGGCATACGAAAGACTGCGCTGATTCATCGGTGAAGATACAGAAAAACGAGTTGCGCCCTTCTTCCTTCTGTGGGAAAAAGGGCGCAACTCGTTTTTTTGTTGTTTCTTGCTGGCGGCTTTAGTCAAAGACGTACATCTCGGAAGGGGTAGTGCGTCGCAGGGGAATCACTTCCACATCCTTTCCCACGGTGATGTTTTTCTGCCGGAAAGCCAGCTCCACCGTCTTGAAAGCCAGTTCCGGGTGGTTGTTGTCCTTGCTCAGGTGGCAGAGCCACAGGTATCTCAGTCCCTCGGGGAAATGGTTGCTCAGGTAGTCGGCCATTTCGTGGTTGCTCATGTGCCCGTTGGGTCCGGCGATGCGTTCCTTCAGGTGCTGTGGATAAGGACCCATTTTCAGCATGGTATCGTCGTAGTTGGCTTCCAGTATCAGGTAGTTGCTCTGCTGGATATAGCGTGCAGCCGTCGGGGTGATGTGGCCGATGTCGGTCAGGAAAGAGAAGGTCTTGTCGCCTGCCGTGATGCAGTAGCCCACGTTGTCGGTCCCATCGTGCGGCACTTCGAAGCAGGTGACGTGGAAGTCGCCCAGCGTGAAGCCTTCTTCTTTCTGGATGAAATGCGTGCGTTCCGGGCTCAGCCGTTCGGTCATGCAGTAACTGCGGCGCATGCCTTCGTGTATCTCGTGGGTAGCATAGACGGGGATGCCGTGCCGTTCTCCCAGGTGGCCGATTGCCTTGATGTGGTCGGCATGGTCGTGGGTGACGAGTACGGCCTGTATGCTTTCCAGGTGGAGCATGCGCTCCTTGAACACTTTCTTGAGGGTACGGATGCCGATGCCGGCATCGATTAATATGGCGGTGTGGTCGGTAGCCAGGTAGTAGCAGTTGCCGCTGCTTCCGCTTGCTAGACTCATGAATTGTACTTTCATCTCTTTTCTTTTTTGCTAAAGGAACGCAAAGATACGGAAAAAAAGACAGAAATCAAACAAGGCCGTTCCGAAAGGAACGGCCTTGCAAAGGGTTTTTATGCGTTTTCTTGCTGAATGTGAAGGCTTAGAACTGGAAGAAGTTCTTGGCGTTGTAGTAGCTGATGTCTTCCACCATCTGCTGTACGCGCGGCATCTCACTGGCCGGAATTTCTCCGTTTTCCACGTCCTTGCCCAGCAGGTTGCAGAGCGTACGGCGGAAATATTCGTGACGCGGATAGGAGAGGAACGAACGGGAGTCGGTGAGCATGCCCACAAAGCGGCTCAACAGTCCCAGCAGAGAGAGGGCGTTCATCTGTTTCTCCATGCCGTCTTTCTGGTCGAGGAACCACCAGCCTGAACCGAACTGAATCTTGCCCGGTATCGTGCCGTCCTGGAAGTTGCCCAGCATGGTGGCAATCACTTCGTTGGCACAGGGGTTCAGGTTGTAGAGGATGGTCTTGGTCAGTTTGCCTTCCGTGTTCAGGCGGTCGAGGAATTTCGACATGGATTTGGCGGTGTTGAATTCACCGATGGAGTCGAAACCGGTGTCGGGACCGAGCAGCTTGAACATCTTCGTGTTGTTGTTGCGGATGGCGCCGTAGTGGTACTGCTGTGTCCAGCCCGTCTCATAGTCCATTTCGCCGAATACCACCAGCATGGCCGACTTGAACTTCAGGATTTCTTCATGGGTCAGTGGAGTGTCGCCATATACCTTGTTGAAGATGGCGCGGATTTCAGCATCCGTATAGTCTTCCGCATAGAACTCTTCGATGCCGTGGTCGGACAGCTTGCAGCCTTGTGCGGCAAAGAATTCATGACGCTTGCGCAGGGCCTCCACCATGTCGTCGAAGCAGGAGATGCTGACACCGCTCACTTCACTCAGTTTTTCCACGTAAGCACGGAAGTCGGCCGGCACTTCCACGGCCATGGCCTTGTCCGGACGCCAGGTAGGCAGCATCTTGATTTCAAAACCGCTTTCACGGGTAGCGATGTGGTATTCCAGTGAATCCACCGGGTCGTCGGTAGTACATACCGTTTCCACGTGGTAACGGCGCATCAGGTTGCGGGCGGAATATTCCGGAGTAGCCAGTTTGGCATTGCATTCGTCAAAGATTTCGCGGGCCGTAGACGGATTCAGAATCTTGTCGATGCCGAAAGCCGTTTTCAGTTCCAGGTGCGTCCAGTGGTACAACGGGTTACGGAGTGTGTAAGGAACCGTCTCGGCCCATTTTTCAAATTTCTCCCAGTCGGATGCATCGCCGGTGCAGTAGCGTTCGGCCACGCCGTTGCTTCGCATGGCACGCCATTTATAATGGTCGCCTCCCAGCCAGATTTCGGTGATAGAATTGAACCGGTAGTCGTCGGCCACCATTTTCGGGCTCAGGTGACAGTGATAGTCGATAATCGGCATTTTGGCCGCATGGTTGTGGTATAGTTCCTGTGCGGTTTCTGTTTGCAGCAGGAAGTTCTCGTCCATAAATTTTTTCATGACAGAATGTGTTTTTAATATTTGTAGAATTGTCTTATACAGTAAGGTTACAATTTATTTATGTTGGGAAATATAAAATATCGATTGTCTTCCCGTTATCGAACACGAAAGTAGAAATTTTCTTTGGAATAACAAAATATTTATTACCTTTGCAACACTCATTTATGAAGATTTATCTCGCGAAAGTAAATGTAATCCTTTGAAAAACACCAGGTTGCCTGTGCGTAGGAAAAACTTTTGCACGACGGATTCCCGTAAATGGGCGACAGAACAACATTTTTGTGATTAAAGAAATAGTATGAAAGCATTGAACAAAGAGACCGCCAGAAAGACGGTCCGTCCGGAAAGAATCATCCAGTTTGGAGAGGGGAATTTCCTCCGTGCGTTCGTGGACTGGATTATTTACAACATGAACGAAAAAGCCGATTTCAACAGCAGTGTAGTAGTGGTACAGCCCATCGAGAAGGGAATGATTGACAAGCTGAACGCCCAGGATTGCCTGTATCATGTCAACCTGCAGGGACTGGAAAAGGGAGAGGCCGTGAACAGTCTGACGATGATTGACGTCATCAGCCGTGCCTTGAATCCGTACCACCAGTTCTCGGATTTCCTGAAACTGGCCGAACAACCCGAGATGCGTTTCGTGATTTCCAATACGACGGAGGCGGGCATTGCTTTCGATCCTTCCTGCAAGCTCGACGACGCGCCGGCTTCATCCTATCCCGGCAAACTGACGCAGCTATTGTATCACCGCTATCAGACTTTCCAGGGCGATATGTCGAAGGGACTGATTATTTTCCCGTGCGAGCTGATTTTCCTGAACGGGCACAAGCTGAAGGAAACCATCTACCAGTACATCGAACTCTGGAACCTGGGCGACGGCTTCAAAAACTGGTTTGAAAAGGCTTGCGGCGTATATGCCACGCTGGTCGACCGTATCGTTCCGGGATTTCCGCGCAAGGACATCGACGCCATCAAGGAAAAGTTGCAGTATGACGACAACATGGTGGTACAAGCCGAAATCTTCCACTTGTGGGTTATCGAGGCGCCGAAGGAAGTGGCTGCCGAATTCCCTGCTGACAAGGCCGGACTGAACGTGCTGTTCGTACCGTCGGAAGCACCGTACCACGAACGGAAGGTAACCTTGCTGAACGGTCTGCATACCGTACTCTCTCCGGTGGCATACCTTTCCGGCATCAACATCGTGCGCGATGCCTGCCAGCATCCGGTGGTCGGCAAGTTCATCCATAAGGTGATGTTCGACGAACTGATGGAAACCTTGAACCTGCCGAAAGAGGAACTGGAGAAATTTGCTCACGACGTGCTGGAACGCTTCAACAATCCGTTTGTAGACCATCAGGTGACTTCCATCATGCTGAACTCCTTCCCGAAATACCAGACCCGTGACCTGCCCGGACTGAAAACGTACTTGCAGCGTAAGGGCAAACTGCCCGAAGGACTGGTACTGGGACTGGCGGCCATCATCACTTACTATAAAGGAGGCGTACGTGCCGACGGGGCTGAAATCGTTCCCAACGACGCACCGGAAATTATGGACTTGCTGAAACAGTTGTGGGCTACGGGCGATACGGCCAAGATTGCGGAAGGTGTGCTGGGGGCCACTTCTATCTGGGGCGAAGACCTGAACCTGATTCCGGGATTGGCAGAAGCCGTGGAGAAAGACCTCGACAGCATTCAGGAAAAGGGTATGCTGGAAACCGTAAAGGCTATTCTTTGACAATTAATTGTTAGAATTCCATATCCATCTGACGGGAGAAAAGCGTTTTTCGGACGTTTTCCTCCCGTTTTGCTTGTATAAACTTGCATTTTTGATTCTTTTTGTTTATCTTGCCTTTCAAAGAGGAGGCAGACATGGAAATTACCGCACAAGTACAAAAGGAATTGGAACTTTTCAACCGTGGGCGCACGCGTGACAATGGAGCCTATCTTATCAGCATGGCGACCGAGTATCGCCCGTATTATGCGCTGTGGCGCGAATTTCTTTCTCCTCCGTCCTATCTCTTTGTCCGTACGCTGGGCGTGACGCTGGATGTCGCTTCGGCCCGTGCCTTCTCGATGTTGCAGAATTGTAATGTGAAGTTGGAGATGGCCGACAATGAACGGTTTGAACCGTATTATGGCAACCTGGACGACCTGATGCCTTTCGGCAAATACAAAGGAAAGCACCTGGCAGAGATTTATTACATCGACCCTTCGTATATGCTTTGGTTGGCCAACAAGTTTGAGCCGCACAATCCGCGGTACGAACGCATGGTGGAGCTGGCCAAACGTTTTGCCGTGGTACATTTTGAACTGACCGTGCGCAAGCCGCGCATTGCTTCCGTCAGTCGGTTTGTGCGGGAGGTGGGCGATACGTTGAAAGATTTGCAGGTGACGGTGCTTCACGTGCGGTTGCAGGTAGATACTTATAAACCTGATTTTTTTGTCGACCAGAACGTGCTGGCGGCCGACCGCGACGGCAACCGTTTCACGTTTCTTGTCAAGGCCCGTGCCCGTAGCTTGAGTCCCAATGTGCTGAGTTGTCGCAGCCGGGCGATTGAGCCGCAACAGTTCCTGCATCTGCTGTCGGCCAAGGTGATGTCGCACTATGAATCACATGGGGTACGCTATACCCGGCTGGGATATGTGAAACTGGCGTGAAGGAAGGCCCGGCGTACGTATTCTTTTTTCAAGTCCAAGGGTTTGAGCACCTGCTGGTCGTAGGTCAGCAAGTCGATGTCGAGAGGGATGCGTCCTTCCTCCTTGCTTTGGGGTGTCCGGCCGTTGGTCTGTTCGATTTCTTTCAGTAAACTCCGTACTTCCGTCATGGCCAGTGAGGTATGAATACGGGCCGCCCGGTTCAGAAACGGTTGCGGGTTGCTTATCCTTTCCGGTTGTGTCTCCACGATTTCCCCCCATTCAATTCCCGGGAAAAGCCGTTGCAGCGACTCTTCCGCATTCTTCAGGTGAAGCCGGGCGTCCAGGTTGGAGCCCATGCAGAGCAGACACGTATGAGATATATTAGTTTCTGGCATGACGGGTAGGTTTAAAAGAAATCCTCATTTTCCCTTTTTTAGAATCGGAGCAAAGGTAGGGAAAAATGAGGGAATATGCGAATGAAAAAGACGTTTACGAATTTTCTTCTGCAGATTGCGCTTGCTGATAGGCTTCCATTTCCTTCCGGCTGCGGCTGGAAGTAACCAGATAAACCCCACCGAAAATCAGTACCACGGCAATGATTTTCGTCAGGTTGAAGGAATCCATGCCCCAGCATACGGCTACGATGCAGGCTACCAGTGGCTGGATGTAGTTGTACATGCCGGCTACCGTCGGACGGAGGTTTTTCTGGCCCACCACAATCAGCATGTAACTGATGAAGGTGGCCCCTACCACGATGAAGATAAGGCTGCCGATTTCAGTGGCCTGCAGTCCGGCCCAGTCGGCATTCATCAGGTCGCGGGCCGAGAAGGGGAGTGTGCAGATGAAGGAATAGGTGAACATCCACTTCATGATGGTGATGAGCGAATATTTGTTTACGAAGTCCTTGAAGCGCACGATGTAGAAGGCATAGCAGAACTGGGCGAACAACACCAGCAAATCTCCCCAGATGGCCGTGTGGCTGGCAGAAGAAGCAGCCGGCTGGTTCTGACTGCTTCCCAGGATAAGCAGCAAGGCACCTCCCGCACCGCAGGCAATACCCAGCACCTTCTTTCCGGTAATCGGTTCTTTCAGGATAAAGGCAGCCAGTACCATGGCCCAGAGCGGCATGCTTGTAGTGATGATGGACGCATCGCCCGGCGAGCTCAGGCTCACGCCGAAAATAAACGAACCCTGATTGAACACGATGGCAAACAGGGAAGCGAAAAACAGCGTAATCAAGTCCTTGTGGTTCACGTGCTCCGGTTTTTGAAACAGGGAGGCAATCCAGAACAATACCATGGCTCCTCCGATACGCAAGTCCGTAACGACCAGCGGTGTGACGGCCCCTCCGGCCATCAGCAGTTTGGACATGGGCGACATCAGCCCCCACATTGTATTGGCTCCCAGCATGGAAGCATGTCCTTTCCAGCTAAATTTTTCCATATAGTCTGTGTCTTAATTATTTTCAAAAAACGCTGCAAAGTTAGGAAGGAGTGAGGGATTAATATTGTATTTTTGTGCTATAATCATGAAGAATACGACTATGTGGAAGGAAAATCTGTATCAGCAGGTGGAGATTCTTTTGAGGGAGCACGATGAATTTCCAATCGGGGAGCACCAGCATTCGTTTTTTGAGATGGCCTATATCCTGGAGGGGAGCGGCACTTTCTGTGCCCATACGGTGGGCAGCGAGCGGGAGTGTCATACCTACGAGGCGGGCGACCTCTTCCTGATTCCACCCAGCCGGATACACGTGTACACCATCCGCACGCACAGCCGTTATGTGTTTATCCGTTTCACGGAGAATTATGTGTTCGACAGCATCGGCCACTACGTGGGGCGCGCGCTCGAGGTGCAGTCGGGGTTCCGGATGCAGCCGGCTCAGGCCGACCGGGAGGCCATCCGTCGGCTCATGGAACTGCTGGTGGAAGAAGCCTCCGGCAAGCGTGCCTTGTCCGAGATGCTGTTGTCGAACTATGTGAACAGCCTTATCCTGCTGGCTGCCAGGGGACTGGATGCCACGGAAACGGGAGTGGGACCCGAAGGTGACAAGGCCCGGAACCTGCTGCTTTACATCGAGCAGCACATCGACCAGCCCGATGAGCTCCGTCTGGAAGCGCTGGCCGCCCGCTTTCAGTTGTCGCCCACCTACATCGGACGTTTCTTCAAGCGGAATTTCGGGGAGGATTTCCGGCTTTATGTTTCCAAAAACCGTCTGAAGCGCGTGGAGGAGTTGCTTACGGGCACCCGCATGAGTGTGAAGGAGATAGCCAGCCGGATGGGATACATCGACTCCTGCTACCTGAACAAGCTTTTCCGGCAGCACCACGGGATGACGCCCATGGACTACCGGAAAGCACATGCCAAGCCGAATCGGGAAGACTTCTGACAGCGGATGAGGCGCGTGACCGCATTGGGGAGGAGAAGAAGCAGATTAGGATACACCGAAATTTTTGTGATAAAATCGAGGCAGATACTTGTTACAATAAAAAATATGCTTATTTTTGCAAATAGATAAAATCTTGTAATGGGGAGATGTGCGATGCAACACTTTTGCAGAAGGCAGCTCACGGGGAACATTATAAGAAGGGGAAGTCCTGAAAGCCGGTCCTTTGGCGACGGGCAAAAAAGACAAACATGCAAGAATGCGTAGATTAACTTTAAAATCATACGTAAATCGCTTATTCTCAATAGAATATCACTGTTGAGAAGAACTAGAGGTATATCCTCTTGACTTTTCAGGCAATTTAATTTATTATGCAACTTTGCAGGCAGGGGAGTGACATGTACTTCCGTGTCGGATAATTATATACGGGGAAGACGTGTACTTTTTTAAAAAGTACCGTTGTAATTTATTGGTTCTCAAAAAGATACTCTGTTTGAGAAGAACTAAGTTTATGCACCTTTGTCCATGTCTGACTATCATCACACAAACAAAAACATACCGTATTGGTATGTGATGAGAGCGTATAAAAATGAAGCCAAGGCCGAAAAAACGCTTTCGGCCAAAGGAGTGGATTTCTTTATAGCCAAAATCTATGCCGTCCGTACCGTCCATGGAAAAACCGAGAAGAAGCGTTGTCTGGTACCAGCCATTCCGGGAATCGTGTTTGTACATGCCAGTCATACGGAGCTTATCCAATTCAAGAAAACACATAATTTTCTGCAATTCGTCACGACCCGGAATTCGGGCATGACCGACTACCTGATTGTGCCGGAAAAGCAGATGAACGATTTTATCAAGGTGGCCGGAAAGTACGAGGAAAAGCTGACGTACTTTTCTCCCGATGAAATCCAGCTGGAGAAAGGGACACGGGTCCGGATTCACGGCGGCGTATTTGATGGCGTGGAAGGCACCCTATTGAAAATCAAAGGGAAACGGAGCCGGCGGATTGTGGTGGCCATCGACAATGTGTCGGCTGTGGCTATCTCCGAAGTCACTCCCGACCTGATTGAAGTGCTTGGATGAAAGAAACGATATTGCACATTGCCGGGCATTATCTCCAGGTCGAGGCAGGAGAGAGGCTGGCAGCCAACTATGATCCGTTTCGGGCGGTGTCTGTCGCAGACGGAGAGGCGGTGATTTGCCGGATTACCTGCGGGGAAATCTCCTTTCCGGAAGGAACTCCATGCGAGACCAGCTGCCTGGACCGTACAGAAAAGTTGTCGGTAGGTCGTACACCCGATGGGGGGTACCTGGTGACGGTCCATGTGTGGCAGGGAGCATGTTACCGGATGTATGCGGCAGCCGACTGGAGTCGGGTGGTGATGGACCTCCGGTGTATGGAACCGGATTGTCCGCTGTCGGTCGTCAACAAGTTTCTGATGCTCTCTTTTATCTATGCTTCGGCGCGGCGGCAGACCGTATTGCTTCATGCTTCCTGCGTCAAGCGGGGAAACGGAGGGGTGGCCTTCATCGGTCATTCGGGAGCCGGAAAAAGCACCCATAGCAGGCTGTGGCTTCAACACATAGCCGGCACCCGTCTGCTGAACGACGACCAGCCGGCTGTACGGGTGGAAGCCGACGGTACAATCAGGGTGTATGGCACCCCTTGGAGTGGGAAAACCCACTGTTACCGGGCCGAGAGTGCCCTGCTGAAAGGCGTGTTCCGGATGGTACAGGCCCCACACAACCGGCTGGTTCCCCTGCAGCCCGTTTATTTGTTCCGGGAGCTGCTTTCCTCCTGTTCCATGATGAAATCAGACCCGGTGACATTCCGCTTGATCACCTCCACGCTGGCAAAGATATCTTCACAGGTTCCGGGATTTCTGTTTGAAAATCTTCCGGAACGCGATGCAGCAATGATGGCATTTTCCAGAATCAAGGAATGAAATAAATCCGATGTTTAATTTAATTTTCTGTTTATTTATGAAGAAAGAATTTGTGAGTTTGAACTTGCAGGTGGTCGACGTACATTTGAGCGACTGCATTGCTGGTTCTGCAGTGAGTGTGCAGACCGGACAGACCATCATCAATGAGATTGACGGTTCTAAATTGGGTTCGGGCGACGGTGTCGTCAGCTTCGATAAGTGGTAATAAATTTATTGTTCAAAAACGTATCAAGAAAAAAAGTATGTGTAAAATTCAAAATCTGATTGGGCTTGCAGCTGTATCGTGTGCGCTTTTTTCCTGTACGGAAAGCGAGGTGACGGACCATTCCGAAGTGAATGAGCATCCGGCTGTCGCATCCGAATGGATAAAGGTGAACATGGGCGTAGGCGTGGAGAAAGGTACTTCCGGCGAAGAAGGGACTGAGTCGCGTACACCTGCTGCGGTGGATGAAACAGACCGGCCCGACTCGCAGTACATGCTGGACTATCTGGGCATGATTTCGGTAAGTCCGCTGACGCAGCCCACTGCCCAGGATGCATCCGCACAACGGGTGATTGACATCAATTACGGACCGAAGTCAACTTACCGGGAGGTACAGTTTAATGCAGATAACGAGTTTGAAGTCTATTTCCAGGTGACAGAAGACGAAAAACAGTATGAGGGTGCTTCTGTCAACGGGACACTGAAGATTTCCGACTCTGCATCGGGCACGGACCCGCTGGAAGTCAGACTGACGCTGGTCGACAAGGACAAGATTGGCAGTCACATCCCGCTGTACGATTTCTATTATTCCAGTGAGTCGACGGCGCCGCTGGGCGATTCGTTCTATTATTTGTCGTATAATCCGGAAGTACAGACAACCGGAACGGCCAACTTCAAGCCGGAGCTGCCTCAGCTGACACGGGAAGACGTGCACATGAGTGAGTCTATCTGGCAGACAGTGACCGGCGGACAGCCTCTTTACGACGAGTATGGCGATCGTCTTTTCCAGAGCGACCAGCTGATTGCCATAGCCGACGAGGAGTATATTTATTTCTACGATGTACTTCTGGTAAACGGGGAGAACGGTGGATACAACCTTCTTTCCAAGTTGAAACGTGACAACTCCAACAACCTGACAGAGCTGAGCCTCAAGCGTCTGACCACCATTGTGAATGCTTCTTTTATCCTGATCGACAATCAGGTGTGGGATGAAAGTTCGTATCTGACAATGGTAGGAGGACGGGTAGACCAGGCACAGTCTGAACAGAAGTTCAAGGAGCGCTTCGGGATAGACGTGAGCGACATGACCTGTCCTTATGCTACCATGGACGGTATCAACCGGGTGTATGACATCATCGACAGAGTATCGGGCGACAATACGGACGAGCCTGTCAGACTGCTGTTGTGGGCCGACGGATACGATACCCCGGCACCCGACGGAAGAGGGTATGGCAAGCGGGGAGAATACTCCTTCGACAAGTCGTTCCAGCTGCAGGAAGGAGTGGCCCGTGGAATTGGTATTGCAGGAAAAAGCTATTCAGTTGTGTTCAAGGGAAATGCGGATGACAACAGATATCAGAACGTCTGCTTCTACGTGAATGTGGACGGGGTGAATATCAAAATCAAGGCTTACAGCCAGAACGGATTTGCCTTTGAACAGAACAAGACCCACAACGTGATTGTAATGGTCAATGCCAAGGATTTTGCCGATACGGTGAAGTCCTATAAGGCTTCTTCCAGTTCGTTGTCGCGTGCGGAAGCCGGGAAATACATTGAACTGGAGGTTCCTGCAGAAAATGTGAGAATGGAATAATTTTTTTTCTTCATTCTGAAAGATGCCTTGTTACGCCGGCCGTGACACAAACTGGCACGGCCGGTCATTTACCTTCACAATATGGAACAAAAAATGTATCGGGTAAAGCCCGGCTATACCCTGGAAGACATTGCCGGACAAAAGGTTCTTATGGCACCGGCCATAGGCACCGTCGACTACACCAAGATGCTTGTATTGAGCGAATCGGCAGCTTTGGTGGTAAACTGTCTGAGGGAGAAAGCGCTCTCCTTCGACGAATTGGTGCGTGTGTTGCTGGAAGAATATGAAATAGATGAAGCGACGGTGAGCGGAGAACTTGCCGTGCTTCTGGAACAACTGGACGACTTGAAGATACTTCTGTAGAGTATCGTTTGCGGCTTTTGGGCCGCCATATTAGCATATCGGGGAAAATATAAAAATTCATGCGATTGATTCAATGTTTGAAGGTATTTGTCACACGTGCGCGACTGCTCAGCCCATGGATTGTCTATCTGGCCGACCTGTTCTGGGCGATAGTGTCTTCTTTTGTGGCGCTGCTTTACGTGGCCTACATGACCGGTCTCACGGTGACTGTACCGCTTGTCTATCAGATATTTGCGATGTCTGCCGTGTGCAGCGCGTTTAGTATCTTTATTTTCAAGACCTATACCGGCATCATCCGCCACTCTACCCTTGTGGAAACCGGGCGTATCGTGCTGACTTCCGGGGTGAAGTCGGTCTGCATGTTTCTGCTGGCCCGGCTTCTTCTGCACGGCTTTACGTTGCGGATGCTGATTCTGGGAGCCGTGACAGACCTGCTGCTGACTTTTCTGGTGTATACCATGTTCAGGGTGGTACTGATTCTGGTCTACCGGCTGGTGTCGAGCAGTCAGGGCATTCACCGGGAGCGGATGCTCATCTATATGGGCGAAGACCGTTCCTTGTCGTTGTCGGGAGCTTTGTTCGGCAAGCTGGAAGCCTATTCCGTGGCAGGTTACCTGCGTATCGGCCGACAGAGTGTGATGCGTTCGGGGCTATATACGGAATATTCTGTCCGGAACTTTGAGGACCTGTCGCGGCTGGTGGCCACCAAGCGGGTGAACTGCCTGCTGTTTGTCAGCCGCTACGATTTGGAAAGGGAACAGGAACGTCTGGTACGTTTCTGCGAGAAACTGAAACTGCGCATGCTGCTTCTTCCGTCGGTCGACGAGGTGAAGGAGGGACATGCCACCTACCGTCATCTGCCGGAGGTACGGATTGAAGACCTGCTGGGCCGTGACGAAATCAAAATCAACATGGGCGAGATTGCCTCCCAGCTGAAAGGGAAGGTGGTCATGGTGACCGGTGCGGCCGGTTCCATCGGCAGCGAGCTGTGCCGTCAGCTCTGCACGTTCGACCTGCAGGAACTCATTCTGCTCGATTCGGCAGAAACGCCGATGCACCACATCCGTCTGGAGCTGGAAGACAAGTTTCCGGAGAAGCATTTCATTCCCGTAATCGGCGACATCCGTTCGAAAGAGCGGCTGGAGTTTACACTGGAGAAATGCCGTCCGCAGATAATCTTCCATGCCGCGGCCTACAAGCACGTGCCGCTGATGGAAGAAAATCCCTGTGAGGCCGTGCGGACCAATGTCTACGGTACCCGCCTGTTGGCCGACCTGGCGGTGAAGTACGGAGTGGAACGTTTTGTCATGATATCTACCGACAAGGCCGTGAATCCGACCAACGTGATGGGTGCGTCGAAGCGTCTGGCCGAGATTTACGTACAGAGCCTGAGCATTGCCCTCAGTCACGGCGAAGTGGCCGGGAAGACCCGTTTCATCACGACCCGTTTCGGCAACGTGCTGGGAAGCAACGGATCGGTCATTCCGCGTTTCCGTGAGCAACTGGAAAAGGGAGGGCCGCTGACGGTGACACATCCCGATATCATCCGTTATTTCATGACCATCCCGGAGGCCTGCCGGCTGGTACTGGAAGCTTCCGTAATGGGACAGGGCAACGAGATATTCGTGTTCGACATGGGCAAGCCGGTGAAGATTGCCGACCTGGCCCGCCGCATGATTGAGCTGGCAGGGCTGGTTCCGGGAAAAGACATCCAGATTACGTATACGGGACTCCGTCCGGGCGAGAAACTCTATGAGGAATTGCTGGCCACGAAGGAGAACACGCTTCCCACTCCCAACGAAAAGATTTTCCGGGCGCACGTGCGGGAATATGCCTATGCCGACATCGCTGCAGCCATCAGCCGGCTGTCGGACATTGCGGCTACGGTCGACCGGGTGGCTACGGTGCGCGAGATGAAGCGCCTCGTCCCGGAGTTCAAGAGTAAGAACTCTTTGTATGAAAAGCTGGACAAATTTCAAATAATACCTAAACACGATAGTAATGAAAGTTTTAGTCACCGGAGGAGCCGGGTTCATAGGCTCCAATCTTTGTGAGCATTTATTGAAGGAAGGACATACCGTCCGCTGTCTGGACAATTTCTCGACAGGAAAAATAGAAAACCTGCTTCCCTTGCTGGAGGCTTATCCCGACCGTTTCAAGCTCGTGGTGGGCGACATACGGAACCTGGAAGACTGCCGGAAGGCGGTGGAAGGTATGGAGTATGTGCTTCATGAAGCCGCGCTGGGCTCGGTGCCGCGCAGCATCAAGGACCCGGTTACGACCAATGAGGTCAACATCAGCGGATTTCTGCACATGCTGGTCGCTGCCCGCGATGCAGGCGTCCGGCGTTTTGTCTTTGCCGCCAGTTCTTCGACATACGGCGACAGTACCTCCCTGCCGAAAGTGGAGGAGGTGATAGGCCGTCCGCTTTCGCCGTATGCAGTGACCAAATACGTGAATGAGTTGTATGCCGACGTGTTTGCCCGCACCTATGGGATGGAATACATCGGCTTGCGCTATTTCAACGTGTTCGGACGTCGTCAGGACCCCTTTGGCGCTTATGCGGCCGTGATTCCTCTCTTTGTGAAGAAACTGATGGCCCACGAGTCGCCCACTATCAACGGCGACGGCGAATACAGCCGCGACTTCACGTATATCGACAACGTCATCCAGATGAACATGCGGGCCTTGACGACGACCTGTCCGGAGGCCGTGAACCAGATTTACAATACGGCCTTCGGGGAACGTACGACACTGAATCAGCTGGTGGACTTCCTGAAAGAGGCACTGGCTGCCTACGACCCGGCCATCGCTCTGATAGAGCCAGTCTATGGTCCCAACCGTGCCGGCGACATCCCTCACTCGCTGGCTTGTGTGGACAAGGCCAGACGTCTGTTGGGCTATGCCCCGGAATTCAGCATGAAAGACGGCTTGAAAGAAGCCGTGAAATGGTATTGGGAACATATTTAAAGGGAAGAAGATGGAACTGAAAGATATAAAAATCTGTGTAATCGGACTGGGCTACGTAGGCTTGCCGCTGGCACGTCTCTTTTCCACGAAATACGATACGGTAGGTTTCGACCGGAGCCAGCGGCGGGTGGATGCGCTGATGGCCGGACACGATGCCACGCTGGAGGTGTCCGATGAACTCCTGCAGGGGGCCTTGTCGCGCGGGCTGGTGTGTACCACGGACCTGGAAGCCATACGTGGCTGCAATTTTTATGTAGTGGCAGTGCCTACTCCCGTAGACTGTCACAACAATCCCGACCTGACACCGCTGTACGGGGCCAGTACGACGGTGGGACAAGTGATTTCAAAAGGCGATATCGTGGTCTATGAATCGACGGTGTATCCCGGTGTGACCGAAGAAGAATGCATCCCGGTGGTCGAAAGAGTGTCGGGCCTGAAATTCAACGAAGATTTTTTTGCCGGGTACAGTCCGGAGCGCATCAATCCGGGTGACAAACTGCATACGGTGGAGAAAATCAAGAAGGTGACTTCCGGCTCTACTCCTGAAATCGGCAAGCTGGTGAACGACGTATATGCCTCTGTCATTACCGCGGGAACTCACCTGGCCCCCAGCATCAGGGTGGCTGAGGCTGCGAAAGTGATTGAGAACTCCCAGCGGGACATCAACATTGCGTTTGTCAACGAGCTGTCGAAGATTTTTACAAAGATGGGTATCGACACCCTCGACGTGCTGGAGGCGGCTTCCACGAAATGGAACTTCCTGCCTTTCAAGCCGGGACTGGTGGGCGGCCACTGCATCGGGGTAGACCCGTATTACCTGGCTCAGTGTGCGCAGCGCTACGGTTACAATCCGGAAATCATTCTGGCCGGCCGGCGCATGAACGACGGGATGGGGGAATACGTAGCCAACGAGGTGGTGAAACTGATGTTGAAGAAAGGCATTCAGGTGCTCGGTTCGCAGGTGCTGATTCTCGGATTCACATTCAAGGAAAACTGTCCGGACGTGCGCAACACGAAGGTGGTGGACATTTACCGTGCCTTGGCGGAATATAACGTGAACCTCACGGTGTACGACCCGTGGGCAGATCCGCAGGTGGCCCGGCAGGAGTATGGAGTCGATATCTGCCACACTCTGCCGGAGGGACGGTTTGACGCCGCCATCATGGCCGTGGCCCACGACAAGCTGAAGGAGCTTGACGTACAGCCCCTGCTGAAAGAGCCGCATGTGCTGTTCGACGTGAAAGGAATGATGAAGAAAGAACTGGTGGATGGGAGGTTGTAGAATGAATCAGGGTATAAAAAAGACATTTATAGCAGGAGTTTTCTGGGGAGTTCTCGAGAAGTTCTCCGTGCTGTTTGTGGGTTTTTTTATCACGATTCTTCTGGCAAGAAAGTTAACTCCGGCCGATTACGGACTGGTCAATATGCTGTATATATTTACGTTATTGGCCAATGTGATTCTAGACGCAGGATTCGGGCAGGCTCTCATTCAGAAAAAAACGGTGACCGATCAAGACACGAGTACGGTTTTTTATTTTAATGTTGTTTTCAGCTTGTTCCTATACGGTTTGTTGTATGCACTGGCACCGTACATCGCACAGTTTTACAGGCAACCCCTGCTGACGGATATCGCACGGGTGTCATTTTTGATGATTCCTGTCAATTCGTTGTGCATCATTCAGCATGTCTTGTTGACAAAGAACCTAAAGGTCAAGGAACTGACGATTGTTTCTGTAAGTGCTTCCTTCGTCTCGGGAGTGATCGGAGTTTTTCTGGCATATACGGGGCATGGAGTATGGGCCTTGGTATTCCAGGGGCTGACCTTGCAAGTGGTCCGTGCAATGATTTTATGGACGGTCGGGGGCTGGACGCCTCGTTGGGTTTTTCAACTGGAAAGCATCCGGTCCATCTGGAATTTTAGCCTGAATATATTAGGTGTGGGGTTTCTGAGTGCCATCTTCCAGAACATATACACCGTAATCATAGGACGGTTTTACAACGTGAATGAAGTGGGTTTCTACAACCAGGCACAGCGTCTGGAAAGCGTGGCCAGTACGGCCATCACCAGTTCCATCCAGCGGGTGAGTTTTCCGGCCTTTGCCGCCCTTCAGGACAACAAAGAGCGTTTGAGAGAGGCTTTTAAGAAAGTCATGGACCTGGCCATGTATGTGCATTTGCCGGTTATGATTGGTGTCATAGCGGTGGCCCATGATTTGTTTCTGCTGCTCTTAGGCGAGAAATGGTTGCCGTCTGTTCCCTATTTTGAGTTGTTGTGCATAGCAAGTGCGATGTATCCGTTGCACATGATCAATGTGAGCGTCCTTAAAGGGGTGGGCTTGGGAAAGCTTTACTTTCGGTTGGAGGCTGTCAAGAGGGGACTGATTGTGGCGTTTATTTTCCTTACGGTCAGGTACTCCATCTACATTTTGCTGGTAGGCTATGTGATAGCTACCGTGTCGAGCACATTCCTCAATATGTATTGTTGTGGAAAGGCGGTGGAATACAAACTGATTGATCAGTTGAAGGATTTGCTGCCCACATTGGGATGCAACCTGTTGATGTATTGCAGCATACAACTTTTCCATCTGTGCGCATTTTCTCCGATGTATAGGTTGAGCTTGGATATAATCGGGGGTATATTGATTTATGTCCTGGCCTCGTATCTTCTGCGGGTCAAGCCTTTTTTCCATTTGTTGAACATTATCTTAAAAAGATGTTGACTGTCATTTATAATCTCATAAATCGAATCCTTACCATAAGGAATAGACGCCTAGTTTTAAAAAGTGCCGTTTTTCGCGGCAAAGCCCAAATCTTGCGAAGGGCCCATATCCGGCTGTTGTGCGATTCTGTGCCGGATGACATTGAAATAGGCGATAATTTCCGTTTTTTTGGAGGTAGCATCACCTCTCAGAATCACGGAAAGATAAAAATCGGGAAGAATGTAAAATTGGGTTTCGATATACGAATCGGTGCCGTTCAATCCATCGAAATTGGAGATGGTTCGATTCTTGCCGATTCCATTACAATTATGGACAATAACAACCATCCGGTAAACCCGCTGGATAGGGCGTTGGTCTATCAGACGGCCTGGGATTCAGAATACAGGCGATGGAAATATAGCGAATCGAAGCCTGTGGTCATAGGCCGGAATGTATGGATTGGGTCGGGTGTCAGAATCTGCAAAGGAGTTACGATTGGGGACGGGGCTGTAGTTGCTGCGTGTGCTGTCGTGACGAAGGATGTGCCGGTCAACAGCATTGCCGCCGGAAACCCTGCAAGGATTGTAAAAACAGACATCGATAAACTGCCAAGATTAATTCCAGACGATATTCTATGCAAGTAGTGTTTGAGATAATAGGGATGGGAGCGAAGAAATATGGAGGTTTCGAGCGCTATATTTTGGAGGAAGCAAGGCAATTGAAGGAAAGGGGATACAAGCTGGTGGTGGTTTTTGATACCCAGCCGTTGGCGGACCGATACATTGAAGACTTGCTGCACGTCGGCGCCTCTTACTATGTGATTCCCTATCAAAACAAATTGCGGTTTACCTCCGCTATTTTCAAGCTGATGCGGAAGTATCGGCCCGAGGTGGTACATTCGAATTTTTCGTCCAACATCTTTCTGGTGCAAATCATGGCCTGTCTGATGCACGTGCCTGTACGCATAAGTACGGAGCATTGTTTGCCGGTACTGTCCACGTGTAAACGTCGTTTCCTGTATACCTTCCTGTCGATACTGACCAATTACATCCTTCCCGTTTCTGCACAGTCGGCACAAGCCGTACAGAAAGGGTTGTGGTTGAATAAGAGTAAAGTGAAGACGTTGTATCTCGGAGTAAACGATTTTGCCTACGAGAAGTCGGAGATGAAGAAGAAGTACGGTCTGCCTATGGATAAGCTGCTGATAATGAATGTGGCGTACCATCATCCGGTAAAAGGGGTGGATGTCTTGTTGAGAGCTTTTGCCCTGTTGCTGAAGTATCCGGGAGTGAAAGATGTGGTGCTGTGTCAGATTGGCGGCGGACAAACGGGGCATGACACGTCTGCTCTGAAGTCGCTGGCCCGGTCGCTGGGCATAGAAGACCGTGTGATTTGGATGGGGCTGCAAAACAATGTGCCGGAAATTTTGAGTTGTGGAGACATCTATTGTCAACCGTCACGGTCTGAAGGCATAGGCTTGGCGATTATGGAAGCCTCACTGGCCAGGTTACCGGTTGTGGCCACCCGCGTGGGAGGCATTCCCGAGGTGGCGGTGGACAAGGTAAATGCTTATCTAGTAGAGAGTGAAGATGTAGACGGGCTGGCCGGGAGCATGTATATGCTGTATAAAGACAAGGCACAGAGAGAGCGGATGGGATATTACGGAAGGTTGCAGGCATTGGATAAATTCTGCTTGTCGAATCAGGTGACAAAACTCATCGAGTGTTTCTATAAGATATAAGAGATGGATCGGCTGACCTACATTTTGTCATTGATAGTGGTTGGATTGACGCCTTTGGATGCCGTTACAGTGGCAGACGACCTGAGCATCGGACGTGTTTTCTACTTGTTGTTGCTCTTTTCCGCGTTCTTTTCCAAAAGTGTGCTGAAGGTACCTCAAGGGGGGTATCTGAAAATCCTGTTTGTTTTTTCGTTATGGGCTTTTCTCACTTCCTACTGGAGTTTTAAGCCGGACGAAACGATGTACCGCTGTTTGTATCTGGTCCAATACTTCGTACTGGCTGTCATATTGCAGAATGTAATAGACACGCCCCAGAAATTCCATTGGCTTTGCGGGGCCTGGTTCTTGGGGGCTATGTATATTGCCACAGAAACGATTTTCAATTACCTGGTCTATGGCATTACGTCGGCAAGTCTGTATCGTGTCGATGAGTTTGGAAATGCCAACGAGAACTCTTTCATGCTGTGCTTTGGGGTGATTTTATTTCTGGTGAATGCAGAGCGAATCAAATATAAGATTCTCATTTATGCGGTACTGCTGTATTCGTTCCTGGCGATTCTGGCAAATGGTTCACGCACGGGATTTATCATGTACCTGCTGGTGATTTTTATCTATCTCTTGTCGGAACTCAAGCGTGGAAGCAAGTCCATATATTATATTTTTCCTGTTTTTCTGTGGTTGGCTGTCTATTACTTCAACCATGTCCTGTCGGAGGGGAGTTATGAACGGTTCATGCATATTTCAGATGATATCAAGAGCAGTGATTTGGCCAACAGGCAGTGGATTTGGAGAATGGCCTTGGAAATCATGTCGGAAAAAGATGTATCCCTCCTGTGGGGGACTGGCTGGTCTACTTTTCCTTATGTCCTTCAGTCTCATACCTCCGTGTTTTATGATTCGCACAATTTTTACCTGAATATCTTGTTTACTACGGGCATAATTGGTTTCTGCATACTGGGGTATTATCTGTTTACTTTGGTGAGGTATATTTCTTTCATTCCACACCACAGGATGCGGTACTCTTTGCTGTTGATTATTCCTATGATTTCCATGCTGACCACCAACTGGGAATATCGGAGGTGGTGGTTCTTGCTGGGGGTGTTTGTCTATAAATTGTATCAAAATTCATTAACCTATGACGGGGAAGAAGAATAAAAACAGAAAGGTGCTGTTTGTCACGGCCTCCACGCAAGGCGGGGGAGCAGAAAGGATGCTTTTCAATATTATTAGTTCGCTGGATTGTCACATTGAAAAGGAACTGGTCATTACGTCCTGTGATACGCCTCCACAAAACCGTTGCATCGATTATCCGACCGTGTCACTGCGGAAGAAACATGCCCTTTCGTCTTTTGGGGCAATCGTAAGACACATCAACGCTTTCCAGCCGGATTATGTCTTTACCACCAGTTCCACGATTGGGTATCTGCTGGTCTTGTCGAAGCTGTTCACCTCATGTGCGTATAAGGTGATTATAAGATGTGCCGTATCTCCTTCTGAAATTTATGATTCCGGCCTCAAGGACCGGTTGCTGAAACAGGTGATAAGGCTGACGTATAACTGGTGTGACAAAATCATCGCCCAAACCGATTACATGAAAGAGGACATCCTAAAATCGTATCACGTGCCGGCTGGGAAAGTGATTACAATCCGGAACATCATCAACACCCGTTTCCTGGACACGGAATCGGCTTATGACCGACCGGCTGAATTCACGGAAGGACAATATAAGGTAGTGGCAGCAGGTGCCCTCTATTCCGTGAAAGGTTTCGACCTTTTGATTCAGGCAATGACTCCCCTCATAGAAAAAGACAAAACCATCCGTCTCTATATTTTGGGGGAGGAACGGTACGAAGCAGGATATAAGAAATACCTGCAGGACCTTATCGACAAGAACCACATGGAGAATTATATCTATCTTTTGGGATATAAATCGAATCCGTATCCTTATCTGAAAAATGCGGATTTGTTTGTGATGTCTTCCCGAAAAGAAGGGTTTCCCAATGTCGTACTGGAGGCTTTGTATCTTAAGACTCCGGTTGTAGCCTCCAATTGTGTCGATTTTTCTCGGGTGATAGAGTCGGGTGTCAATGGATATATCGTTGAAAAAGGGAATATCCTTTCGCTTCGGGAAGGAATCAACAGGGCACTGTCCACGACATTCGACCTGGACAGGCTGCCCATCAGGAATTTTGATTATAATACGTTATTTGTATAAAAAAGATGAAAATAAGCGTCATTATCCCGTCGTATAAACCTCAGGACTGGATTTATGAATGCCTTTCCAGCCTGGCCGGGCAAACATTTGAAAAAGCGGAATTTGAGGTAATCATTGTGCTTAATGGATGCTGCGAGCCTTATAAAAGCGAACTCTTGAATTACATCTGTACCGGCATGCGGGGTGTGAATGTGAATTTGATTCAAACCGATCAGGCTGGCGTGTCGAATGCACGGAATATCGGAATCGGCCGTTCCAGAGGGGAATATATTGCATTTATCGATGACGACGATTTTGTGTCGGACTCGTATCTGGCAGATTTATACGCCATCGCTTCTACGGGACACATCCCTTTGTCCAATTTCTTGGCGTTCGAGGAGGATGCGGATACGCGGAAATACACTTCCTACTATATCACGGATATATATAACCGTCTGGGCCGGAAGGGACATCCATACCAGATACTTCCAGTAAGAAGTTATTTGTCGGTTCCATGTGCGAAGCTGATTCCCAGAAAGGTGATTGCAGACCGTAGATTTTATTTGGACTTCAAGAACGGAGAGGATAGCATTTTTATGTTTCTGATATCAGACGAGATGAAGACGTTCGAGTTTACGGAAGCGCGTGCCATTTATTATCGACGAATCAGGGAGGGCTCTGCGGTGACGAGGAAAAAGAAGCGAAAAGAGGTGCTCGCCAATTCCTGTAAGATGATTTATGCTTATACCAGAATATACATTGCGCATGCACGTCGGTATCATGCGCTCTTTTTCGTGACCCGAGTTCTCGCGGCTGTAAAGAAAATAGTTGAAAGGTAATTTTCAATCTGTGTTGGCTTATGAATGATTGGGGGTTGGTCTCCATCATTACTCCGACCTGGAATTGTGCGGAGTATATTGAAGAGACGGTTCGGTCGGTGTTGGCCCAGACGTATGTACACTGGGAACTGATTATTTACGATGACTGCTCGACCGATGGTACGGAGGCGGTGGTCCGTCCTTTTGTGGAGGCGGATTCCAGAATAAAATATTTCTGTAACAGACAGAACAGCGGGGCGGCGGTCACACGTAACCATGCGTTGAGAGTGGCTGGCGGGAGATGGGTCGCATTCTTAGACAGTGACGATTTGTGGATGCCGCAGAAGTTGGAAAGGCAGCTCCGTTTCATGGTGGACAACCAGTATGCGTTTACCTACCATAAATATGTGGAAATCAACGAGAGTTCCGAAGAAACCGGGGTCCTGGTGGGCGGGAAAAAGGTGGTGTCGAAGTTGGACATGTTTGCCTGCTGCTGGCCGGGATGCCTGTCGGTGATGTATGAGGCTGAAAAAATCGGACTCGTTCAGATTCTCGACGTGAAGAAAAACAACGATACGGCGATGTGGCTGAAAATTATCCGGAAGTCCAGGTGTTATCTGCTGGACGAGTGCCTCGGCATGTATCGCCGGCGGCAGGGGTCGATTACTCCTCCGGATATTCGTACGAAGATAAAATGGCATTACACCCTGTTTCATGAAGCGGAACGACAGAATCCGGTGGTAGCCGTTTTCTGGATGTGCGTGAACATCATAGGGAATTCATACAAGAAACTTTTTTATGTCAAGAAATACAATGTAAAGAAATAAAGACAGATGAATACGAAGAAAAACATTCCGTTTTCTCCACCGGATATCAGCGAAAGTGAAGTGGAGATGGTGGCCGGGGCACTGCGTTCCGGATGGATTACGACCGGACCGAGAACCAAGGAGTTTGAACACGAGATTGCCACGTTTTGCCGTACTTCCCGGGCGGTCTGCCTGAATTCGGCAACTGCGTGCATGGAATTAATCTTGAGGGTGCTGGGAGTCGGACCAGGCGACGAAGTGATTGTACCGGCCTATACGTATACGGCTACGGCGAGTGTGGTATGCCATGTGGGCGCAAAAGTGGTGATGGTTGATACGGCTCCCGACTCGTTCGAGATGGATTACGACCAGCTGGAAGAGGCCATTACACCGGCCACGAAGGTCGTCATACCGGTCGACCTGGGGGGAGTGATGTGTGATTATGACCGTGTGTTTGCCGCAGTGGAACGCAAGCGGTCTCTTTTCCGTCCGGCAGGCAAACTGCAGGAGGCCATAGGCAGGGTCACGGTGATGGCGGATGCGGCACATGCTTTCGGGGCCCGATGGCACGGAAAGAGGTGTGGCGAGGTGGCCGATTTTACTTCTTTCTCTTTTCATGCCGTGAAGAACCTGACCACGGCCGAAGGGGGAGCACTCACCTGGAAAGACCTGCCGGGGATAGACAATGACGAGCTGTACACGCAGTTTCAGTGGCTGTCCTTGCACGGGCAAAGCAAGGATGCCCTGGCCAAGACCAGGCTGGGGGCCTGGGAGTACGACATCCTTTCGCCGGCCTACAAGTGCAACATGACAGACATCATGGCGGCCATCGGACTGGCGCAGCTCAAGCGTTACAGGGGCATGCTGGACAGACGCAAGCAGATTATTGAAAGGTATCAGCAGGCACTTGAAGGGCTGAATGTGCAGACTCTGTGTCATTATGGAGAGGATCATGCATCGAGCGGACACTTGTTTCTGTTGAGGCTGAAAGACAAGTCGCTGGAAGAGCGCAACGAACTGATTGTGCGCATGGCAGAAAGGGGAATCGCCTGTAACGTGCACTATAAACCCTTGCCCATGATGACGGCCTATAAGTCGATGGGGTTTGACATCAAGGATTTTCCGAATGCCTATGCTCAGTATCACAATGAAATCACCTTGCCTTTGCATACCCGGCTGTCGGATGAGGAGGTGGATTTCGTGGTAGCGAATTTACGGGAACTTCTGACGGAATAATTGCTAGAAAGGTGTTGAAACGTGTGTTCGATGTGGTGGCCAGCGGTTGCGGGCTGCTGTTGCTGAGTCCGGTTTTTCTGTGGCTGGCCGGTTGGGTGAAACTGGATTCCAGGGGGCCGGTCTTCTACAGGCAGGTGCGTGTGGGAAAACACAACAAGGATTTCAAGTTGTATAAATTCCGTTCCATGCGTGTGGGGGCAGACAAGGCCGGACTGATTACCGTGGGAGGAAGAGACCCTCGGGTGACGCGCTCCGGATATTATATCAGGAAGTACAAGCTGGATGAGTTGCCGCAGCTGATCAATGTGTTCCTGGGAGACATGAGCCTGGTGGGACCCCGTCCGGAAGTAAGGAAATATGTGGACTTGTACACTCCTGAACAGATGCATGTATTGGATGTGCGTCCCGGCATTACAGACAAGGCTTCCATTCTGTATTGCCACGAGAATGAACTGCTGGCCGGTGCAGACGACCCCGAAGCGTTCTACCGGGAGGTGGTCATGCAGGACAAGCTGAAGATAAACCTGGAGTACGTGAGAAACCGCTCGTTCTGGGGGGATATCAAACTGATTTTTAATACTATATTCAAGATTCTATGAGAAAACGATTGATAAGATTACGGCTCCTGGGATACCTGGCAGTCATTGTATGTATGTGTGTGGCTTGTACCTCCTCCCGTAAGGTGCTGTATTTGCAGGATGTGAAGCCCATGGTGAAACAGCAGATTGATGAGGCCTACGAAGTGAAAATCCACAAGGACGACATGCTGGCCATCATGATCAACAGCAAGAACCCGGAACTGGCTTTGCCGTTCAATATGCCGCTGGTAAGCTATCAGGTGGGTTATCAGAGCACCTACAACCAGCGTATCCTCGGCTATCTGGTCGACTCGGACGGTTGCATTGATTTCCCTATCTTCGGACGGCTGCATGTGGCGGGAATGACCCGGAAGGAGCTGACGAAGTACATCAAGCAGCGGCTGGTGGAGGAAGATTACATCAAGGACCCGGTGGTGACCGTACAGTTCCTGAATTTCAAGATTTCGGTCATCGGTGAAGTCAACCGTCCGGGAAGCTTCGACATCACCAGTGACAGGATTACTTTGCTGGAGGCCATCAGCAAGGCGGGCGACCTGACCATCTTCGGTCGCCGGGACCGTGTGGCGGTTATCCGGGAAGTGGACGGCGAACGTACCATCGTGTACCATGACCTGCGTTCTTCCGATATTTTCCAGTCGCCTTATTATTACTTGCAGCAGAACGACATTGTGTACGTGGAGCCCAACCGGACGAAAGCGGCACAGAGTCGCATCAACCAGAACAACACGGTGGGGGTATGGACCTCCGTGATTTCGGTTTTAACTTCAATTGTCACCTTAATATTGGTTGCGAAATGACGAACAGAAAGAATACTCAGTCGGACCATACACTGCATGTCGGTGATTGGTTGCATATTGCGCTGGCAAACTGGAAGTGGTTTGTTCTGTCGCTCGTGGTATGTATGGGGGCGTCTTTTTGGTATATCAAGCGCTCGCCGGATATTTACAGCCGCTCGGCTTCCGTGCTGATTAAGGACGAGACCCGGGGGGCGCAACTGCCCAATGCCGCTTCTGCCTTTTCTGAAATGGATTTGTTGAACATCCAGAGTACGGTGGACAATGAGGTGCTGATTTTCAAGTCGAAGCGTCTGATGATAGAGGTCGCCCGGAAACTGAAGCTGGACATTTTTTATTCGGTCAAAGGCAAGTTCCGTGACTGGGACCTGTATACCACCAGTCCGGTGACGCTGACGTTCCCGGAGGCGCTGGAGACGTCTTCCTTTTCTTTCAAGGTGACACCGCTGAACGACAAGGAGGTGCTGCTGTCGGACTTCCCGGAAATGGAGGGAGTGAAACCGGTGGAGCAGATGAAGGTCCATTTGAACGATACGGTCGCAACTCCCGTAGGAAAACTGGTGGTGACGCCTACTCTCTATTACACACAGGACTATTATCAGGTGCCTGTCACTGTGAATAAGATGAACCTGGAGAAGGTGGGGATGGCCTACAATGCGGCCCTGCAGTCGATGGTGGCCAGCAAGACTTCCAGCATCATTCATCTGAGCATTTCCGACGTGTCGCCGCGAAGGGCGGAAGACATTCTCAACACACTGATAGATGTGTACAACCAGGATGCCATCGACGACAAGAACCGGATTGCGGTGAATACGGCCAATTTCATCAACGAACGGCTGATTGTCATCGAACAGGAGCTGGGCGGGGTGGAATCGCAGATTGCCGATTACAAGAGCCAGCATAACCTGGCCGATATTTCCACGCAGACCGGCAGTTTCATGGAACGGTCCAACCGCTACCAGCAGGAAGGGGTGACGTTGGAGAACCAGCGTACGCTGGCCCTGTACATCCGCGACTACCTGGCCGACCCGGCCAAGTCGGGCGAGTTGATTCCTTCGAACACCGGTATCTCGGACGGTACCATCGAGCGGCAGATTATGGAGTACAATGAACTGATGTTGCAACGGGACAAGCTGATTGGAAACAGCAGCAACAAGAATCCGGTGGTGATGGATATGAATAATTCACTGGCTTCCATGAAGCAAACAATTGTGCGTACGGTAGACAATCTGATTGCGGGCCTGGACATGAAAATCCAGAACATCCGCGGCGAAGAGGAACGGGCGATGAAGCGCATTGCCGCCGTGCCCAGCCAGCAGAAGTATGTGCTGTCGGTGGAACGCCAGCAGAAAATCAAGGAGTCGCTGTATATCTATCTGCTCAACAAGCGGGAGGAAAATGCGCTGACCAAATCCATTACGGAGAGCAATGCGCGCATCATCGATCCGGCCATGGGAAGCAGCGTGCCCGTATCGCCGAAGACACACCTCATCATGCTGGCCGGTTTTATGCTCGGCCTCTTGCTGCCTGCCTGTGTGCTGTTTGTGCTTCGTACCTCCGATACGAAGGTGAGGGGCAAGAAAGACCTGACCGATGTCCTTTCCATTCCTTTCCTGGGCGAGATTCCACGGCGTGAGAGAGAGAAAGGCGAAGGAAACCGGTCGGTGGTGGTCACGGAAGAGGGCAAGGATGCCGTATCGGAAGCGTTCCGCATCTTGCGTACGAACATGGCATTTATGAGCGGGGCGGCGGATGGAAAGCTGCAGACGCTGATGGTTACCTCGTTTCATGTGGGCGACGGAAAAACGTTTGTCTCTTCCAACCTTGCCATGACGCTGGCACTGGCCGGATACAAGGTGGTGCTGGTGGACCTGGATATCCGGAAGGGGACGTTGAGCAAGCACATGGGAGGCTCTCAGCAAGTGGGAGTCACGAACTTCCTGGCCGGGACGGTAGACCGGGTGGACGACTTGCTGATGCCTTCGGGCTGCCACGAGAACCTGAGTCTGGTATGCAAGGGACCCGTACCGCCGAATCCGTCGGAACTGTTGCTGAATGCGCGGCTGAACGTCCTGATACGTCACCTCAAGGAGAGGTTTGACTACGTGATTCTGGACAATGTGCCGTCTCACATGGTGGCCGATGCTCTGATTGTCAACCGTGTGGCCGACCTGACTCTTTATGTCATCAGGGCGGGAGGTATGGACCGGAGGCAACTGCCCGAAATAGAGTTGCTGCACACCGAACACAAGTTGAAGAACATGGCACTGGTGCTCAATGGAGTGAACCGACAGCGGGACAGTTACGGTTATTACGGTTATTACGGGTATTACCAGTATGGCTACAAGGAAGAGAAATAGATAGGAAGAGGAACTGGATATGGAGGAAAGCATCAGGGAGGCTTTTCTGGAATTGCTGCGGTCTGGTTTGTGGGGACACGAGCCGGACTTCCGCTGTTTGGAAGGGCTGGGTGAAGCAGACTGGCAGCAGATTTTCAGAATGGCCGGCAAACAGACCGTCATCGGGGTCTGCATACAGGCTGTGTTCCGTCTGCCGGAGGCGGACAGACCCCCGCAGGCCGTGCTGTGGAAATGGATAGGGCAGAACCTCTATGTAGAAGCCAGAAGCCGGAAAATGCTGGAAGTATGGAGGGAGATTGATGCGCTGTTTGTCCGCGAGGGCATTCAACCCGTTCTGATGAAAGGCTTGTCGGTGGGATGCTGTTATGCAAAGCCCCTGTCACGGCAGGCAGGTGACATCGACCTCTTTATTCCCGAAGGTTTTGACAAGGCTTTGGAACTGGTGAGAAGATGGGGATGTCCGATTGACCACAAGACGCACCATGACAGTTTCGACTATCAGGGGGTACATATCGAGTTGCACCCGCGCATGGTGGTTACCTCCAACCGGGTGGGGATGGAATGCATGGCGATGGTCGAAACGCTGGACGGGGTCACGCTCAGGGTACCGGATGCTCAAATGGGAAGTCTGCTGCTGTTGTCGCATGCCGCCCGGCATTTTCTGATTGGAGGAATCGGCTACCGTTATTTGTGCGACTGGGCAGCCTATTTGAATCACTACCATGCATATATCGACACGGACAGGGTGTGTCGCGAGCTTCGGAAGATGGGACTGGCTCATTTCGTGGCCGACTTCACCGAAGTGGCACACCGGGAACTGGGGCTTTCGTTCGACGGAATCGACCGGTGGCGGAAGGGAGCCAGAGAAAAGTATGTCCGGAGGATGTCGGCAGAACTGACAGCACACGGCGATTTTGGTGCCGTAAATTTCAAGAAGACAACCGGCCGGGGAACGAAAGACCGGCTGCAGTTGGTGTGGAGCATCGTCCGGCGGAGGCACTATTGGCCGAGGATGTTCTGGAAGAAATTCCCGCTGTTTCTATACAGCCGGATAAAGGTCCGCCTCAAGGGACTGAAGGACTGACAGACGAAAATGACGTGTGGCTATCGGAAAAGGATTGCCACACGTCATTTTTGTTTGGAGGAAACTTATGCCTCGGGAGGTTATTCAATTTCGTCCGGCCAAGGGCAGGGCTTTCCCGTCTTTTTGAACGACGGACGCTGGGCACCCGAACTGCGGAGGAACTCTCCGAGGTTGGCCGAGAGGGCTTTCACTACCTCCGGATGCTGCTGGGCCAGGTTGTGCTGTTCGCTGATGTCGGCCGGGATGTCATAGAGTTCCTTCTTCCCCGTTTCGTAGAAATAAATCAGTTTCCATTTTCCCTGACGCACGGTGCAGGTGGCGCCGATGCCCGGGCCTTGTTCGCCCCACAGGTTCGGACAGTTCCAGTAGAGGCTTCTGCCTTCCGACGGGTCGCCGGTCTGCTTGAGCAGGGGTACGAAGCTCACGCCGTCCACGGTCTGCGGCACTTTCCAGTCGGTGATGCCGGCCATTTCGAGGATGGTAGGATAGTAGTCTTCGATGATGACGTACTTGTCGCAGCGGGTATTGGGTTTCGTCACGCCCGGCCAGCTCACAATCATCGGTTCGCGAATACCGCCCTCGTAGGCCGAGCCTTTTCCGCAGGTGAGGGGCGCATTCTGCGTGTAGAGCGGTTCGTCTCTCCATTCCTTGCCGGTAGCATATCCGCCGTTGTCACCGCAGAACAGGATGATGGTGTTATCCGCCTCACCGTTCTTCTCCAGCCAGTCCATGATGTCGCCCAGGCTCTTATCCATGCCTTCGATGAGGGACGCATAAGCCGCCTCCTTGTCCGACATGCCTTTCTTCTTGTACTTGTCGAAGAAGCGCACGTCCTTGTCAATTGGGATGTGGATGGCATAGTGCGACATATAGAGGTAGAACGGCTGGTTGTAAGCCTTGGCCTTGTCGAGGGCCTTCAGGGCTTCCTGCGTCAAGGCCTCGGTAATGAACGTGCCCGTCTTCCAGTAGTGCTCCAGTCCCGGCACCGACATGAGCGAGGTGGGGTTTCCCTTGTCGTCGTGTCCGTAGCTCAGTTCGCTCAGGTACGTGGCCAGTCCCCCCGCCGCATGTCCGGCGATGTTCGTCTCGAAGCCGAAGTGGCAGGGATTCTCTCCCGGGGTGTCGATGGCCCCCCAGTGCGCCTTTCCGCAGTGGATGGTGTGGTAGCCGCTGTCTTTGAGGAACTGCACGAACGACTTGGCCACGAAGGTGTGGTTCGTGCCTTCCACCTGCGCGATGCCGTTGTAGTTCCAGTCGGGCAGTTGCAGCACGTCGCTCTGGGCGTCAGTAGTCTTGTCCTTCTGCAAGGTCCAGTTGGTCACCCGGTGACGGGCGGCGTTGGCTCCGGTCATCAGGCTGCAGCGTGTGGGCGAGCTGATGCTGGAGGCGTAGGCCTGGGTGAACATCATTCCCTGGCGGGCCAGACGTTCCATGTTGGGAGTTTCGTAACGCTCGTTGTACATGGTCTTCTGTGTCCAGAAAGGCAGGGAAGTGTCCTGCCATCCCATGTCGTCCACTAGGAAGAAGATGATGTTCGGGCGCGGGTCGGGACGGTCGTTGGCCATGGCATTCAGCGGGGAAAGAATGGGAGCCAGTCCCAGGAGTGCGAGTAGATTTTTGTTCATAATATGTTTTTTTAGATTAATCAGTTACGTGATACACACTAAAGTTTCGGATGAGAGGTTCTGCGGTACATTCCTCCACCACCAGCCGGAAGGATTGGGCTTCGACGGCAGGGAAGGATTCGATGCGCTTGTGTCCCACGGAAGAGCCTTTGGCCACGGTGGTCCACTTGCCGTTCACCTTTGCTTCCACCCGGTAGGCCCGGATGCGTTCGCCGCCGTTCAGGTCTTCCTGAATCTGGTAGTAGTTCACGGGTTGCGCCTTGTCGAGCGAGAGCGACAACCGCTTCTTTCCAGTGGCCGAAGTGGCTGCCAGCGGCTGGCCGAAACGGCGGTTGATTTCCGCGCCCCATTCCTTCAGACGGCGTACGTCGCCCTCCGGAATCAGACCGTCGGGGTTGGGAGTGAGTCCCACCATCAGCGTGGCGTTGCGGCCCACCGATTTCTCGTACATCTCCATCAGGTTTTCCAGCGGATAGACTGCCTTGTCGTCATCGCCCGGTTCCCAGAACCATTCGTGGCGTCCGTTGTAGCCGCGCAGGGGCGTGTCGGCCATGGCTGGCACCCAGTACTTGCCGTCGGGGTCGCCGTGGGCCAGCAGTTTGTTGTGGTCGGCCACGCCGTCGGTGGCGTTGCTGTGGCTGTACGGGTAGGGGAAGCTCGACCAGCAGGGATAGCCTACGGTACCGCTTTCCGAACCACCCCAGCGCAGGTCGGCCCGGTTCACGTTATGATAGAACAGGCAGTCGGGCTGGTATTCGTTCACGATGGGTTCCACGTCGGGGCCCAAGCCTTTCGGGTCGTCGGCACCCCCGTCGAACCAAATCATGAAGAGGTCGCCGTAGCGGGTGCAGAGTTCCTTCACCATCTTTTCGCACAGTCGCTTGTACCATGCCTGACGGTTGCGGGCAAACTCGCCTTCGCCCTCCGCCTTGAAGTTGTGGATGCCCAGCAGGGAGTTCCAGCGGATGCCGATGTAGATGCCCGGCTGCAAGCCGTACTTGCGGCAGGAGTTCACGAAGTCGCGCACGATGTCGCCTTTTCCGTCGCGCCATTTCACGGCCTTCAGGCAGTAGGGGTTCACGTCGCTCTGCCACAGTCCGAAGCCCGTCTCGTGGGTGGCGGTCAGGATGGCAAACTTGGCGCCGGCCGCCTTGGCCGACTGAATCCACTGGTCGGTGTCGAGGTGGTCGGGATGGAAGATGTTGTAGTCTTCAATCGGGTTGATACGGTTGTTGCCTTGTCCGTACACCTGTCCGTCGAACACGTGCAGGTCGTAGTGGAATACCACGCCCAGTTCAGCCTCGTGCCATTTCATCTGGCGGGGAGCTGGTTTCGGTCCTTCGGGTTCGGTGTTTCGGGCATGAACGGCTGCACCGCAGGTGGCGAGCAGCATCAGTAGGGTAAAGAGTGTTTTTTTCATATTCAATGTGTCAAGTATTTTACAAACGGGTCATGGGTCTTTCCGAGCCATTGGATGAGGGTCTGGCGCAACGAATCGCAGCGGGCCGGCTGGCTTTCCGCCACGTTGTGCAGCTGGCCGGGGTCGGTGGTCCGGTCGTACAGCCAGGTCTGCGTCACTTTCCCTTTCTGCACATCCACCACGTAGGTGTAGCGGGCGGTACGGATGCCGCGTCGTCCGGAAGTGGGGTCGGAGGGTTCGCAGTAGTAATAAGGCTGGAAAGCGTCTTCGGGTGTCTGAATCTGTTCCTGCAGGAAATACCGGCTCCAGTCGTGCGTCTGCACGGTGGACGGAATCTCCGCCTTCCTTCCCATCAGCGAGAGCAGGGTAGGATACAGGTCGGCAAAGGCCACGGGCAGGTCGCTCCGTTGCGGATGGAGTCTGCCTTTCCAGCAGCATATCATCGGGATGCGCATCGCTTCCTCATAGAACACGTTCTTGCCTTCCACTCCGTGTCCGCCCATGCAGACGCCGTGGTCGGACGTGAAGACGAGGAGGGTATTCTCAAACAGTCCGCAGTCTTTCAGGGCCTGTACGATGCGTCCCACCTGTTCGTCCACTCCGGTGATGCAGGCGTAGTAGTTGCGGATATTCGCCCGGAAATAGTCGCCTTCGGGAGTTCCTTTCTCTGGAATATACGGTTTCTGCCGGGCCAGTGCTTCCACGTCGAGCGAGTCGTACAGCCGTTTGTAGGCATCGGGTACCAGCTCGTAGCCCGTGTGCGGGGGATTCATGGAAACCACCAGGGCAAAGGGGCGGTCGGACTGCACGCTTTCCGTGCGGATGAACTCGATGGCGCGGTCGGCTTCGTAGGCCGGCCCCCACTGGTCCACGTAGTGGAACTCGTCTCTGCCCGCCAAGGTATCCCAGTACATCGGATGCAGGTGGTTGTCATAGGTGCCGTAGGCCATCCACCGGTCGAAACCGTGGCGGCGTTCGGGCGGGCACCATTCGTTCCAGGCCACTGCCCCCCGGTTGTTGGAGGTGTCCACGTAGGGAGGATGCGGCGCGTCGAGGTGCCATTTGCCGATGTAGGCTGTGGCATATCCCGCCTGCTTCAGCACGTCGCTCCAGCAGACCGCTTCGGTAGAAAGCTCCACCCCGTAGGGCGTGTTCAGCGAATTGCAGTTGCCCGTCACCCCGTTGGCCATGGGATACATGCCCGTCATGAGCATGGCCCGGGCGGGTGAGGATACCGGATAGCTGCTCACGGCCTCCGTGAAGAGGATGCCTTCGCTCGCCAGCTGGTCCAGATGAGGAGTCTGCACTGGCTCCTGTTGCAGGCAGCCCAGCGCATCGCCCCGGAACTGGTCGGCCATGATGAAGACCAGGTTGGGCCGCGAGGGGTTACCCTGCGCGAACGCAGCCAGCGGAAGTGCGGCCAGTGCGGCGGAAGTGTAGAGTAGGTGTGTCAGTTTCATAATCAATAAATATCCCCGGAGGGTGGCAAATGAATGTCGTTCAAACGAAAAAGTGTGCCAAAGATAGGAAAAACACCTCATCCTTGGCACACCAATTTCTATAATAGATTTAAAAGAATTCTATCATTACTGGTTGGCATAGCTACCTGCTTTTACAGGCCATCCCGGATTCTGGTAAACTACGGAAGTAGAAACATCGCCACCTTCTTCGGGAGTAGACATACGGAATACATCGTATGACAGCGGAGAGAGGTAGTTGGCTTCTTCAAAGCAGTAGCCGTTGTACTTCTTGACCAATTCGTTCATTGCCTGCGGGCGCAGGTACTTGCTGACGGAAGCATCGTTAGGAGCCGTATAGTTCAGCTTGCAGGCAGTGCAGGCAGCTTCGAAGTCGGTGTGGAATTCATCCCAGTAATTCATTCCTTCTACCCAGTAGTTCTGCATCATGTCGAGTGAACGCCAGCGATACAGGTCGTCCTTACGCATACCTTCCGCAATGAGTTCGCTGCGGCGTTCGCGACGGATGTTGTAAAGTGTTGCGTCCACCAGTTCTTTTCCGGAATAGCGGGCCAGGTCGATTTCCTTGCTCAGGTCGGTAGCGTTGATGGTCTTCTGGAAATCAGGATCGACGCCTGCACGGGTACGCAGTGCTGTCCAGTATTTTTTGAGGGTAGCATCTTCCAGTGTATTGTAGCGCAGGTAGTAAGCTTCGATGTAATTCAGGTAAGCTTCTGCCGCACGGAAGATAGGCAATGCCAGCGGATAGGCACTGTTGTAAGTCACGTTGTTGTCGGCCCATCCTTTGCGAGGAATGTAGCCGGTGCTGGTCACGCGGATGCCACTGGCTGCAATCAGTCCGGGGTACTGGTACATGATGTCTTTCCCATTGAGGGTCATGATTTTGTCGCCGGGTTTTGCCACGGAAGTCACCAGACGCAAGTCGCGGTTTTCCATGGTGCTTTTCAGATTCTTGTCGCCCTGATAAGCGCCCTCACTTGCATAAATAGGCAGACCGTTGGTCATCAGATAGCTGTCTACCAGTGAGCGGGTGAAACCCGTGTTGTCGCCGTGTGAGAAAATATAGGTCTTGTCGCCCACTTCGATGGCACCGTAGCCGTGGGTAGCTCCCATCACCTGGTTCTGCACCTTGGCATCTTCGCTATACATACGCCACAACAACACTTCGCCACGCTGTCCGGACAGGTCAGTCTGGTTGTAGAGGCTGGCATAGTCGGTTGTCAATGAGGAGCCTTCGCCCACTTCTTTGGCCGACTGGATAGCTTCGTCCAGGAAGAATTCTATTTCCTTGTTCAAATCGATATGGAAAGAAGCGGCATCACCCGGCCATCCCGGTCCACCCGGAACGCGTGCCGTACCTGCATGGTATTTTTCCCAGGTAGCTTCGTACAAAGCCACGCGTGACTTGAACAGCAAGGCACATTCGCGGTTCAGACGGTGAGCAGTGAAGCTGTTTGACTTGGGATACATCAGGTCGATGGCCTGATCCAGGTCGCTCAGGATGAAGCGGGCCACTTCGTTGCGCGGCTTGCGTTTGTTGGCTTCCACATTGGCAGCATAGTCACCGTCGGTCAGCACTTCGGTCAGGATAGGGAAGTCTCCGTATGCTTTCAGGAGGCTGAAGTAGGTGTAAGCCCGGAAGAAGTACATTTCGCCGATGTAATGGTTCACGTTGGCGCCGGGGCTCAGCGTCCCGTTTTTCAGGTTTTCTTCCGTGCGTGCCAGAAAGAGGTTGCAGTTACGGATGGTGCTGAAGCTGCCGTAGCTGCCAGTAGCCGGCACCTGGACGCGCTGAGGAAGGAAGTTATCCACCTGGTCGATTGTCGTCATGTCGTCGCTGTTATTGTCCGTGGTGAAGTATCCAAAGGTTCCTGTACCCGTCCCGTGGTCGGGCAGCAGACCGTACATGTTGTTGCAATAAGGTTCCAGCTGATTCTCGGCAGTGAAGAAGTTGCCGTCTACATTGTCTGAGATAGGCTCTTTGTCCAGAAAGTCGGCGCAAGAGGTTCCCATCAGCAAGGTAGCTGAAAATAAGAATATATATTTCAGTTTCATAATTATCGATTGTTTTTGTTAGTTTACAAAGTTACGTTTACGCCACAAGAGAGGGTACGGCTCAACGGATAAGTCATACCGTTCTGATACAATGCTTCCGGATCGAAGTTCTTGTTGATGGAAGTACCTGTCCACAAGTTGTCGCCTGAGAAGAATACTCTGACGCGTTCCAGTCCGATTTTGTGAACCCATGCTTTCGGCAGGGTATAACCGATTTGCAGGTTCTTCAGACGGATGTAAGAAGCGTTCTGTACGAACTGCGACTGGCTCTGGCGGTTCTGGTTAGATTTCCAAAGAGGACGCGGATAGTAGGCGTTGGTGTTTGCTCCCAACGGGTCGCCTTCCGGACGGAAGAAGTCCCAGTGTTCCTTGTAACCGGTAGAAGACCATGCGTCGCCGTCTACACCCCAGAAAATCATACCGCTCAACAGATAGTCACGTTTGGCCACACCCTGGAAGAAGATGCTCAGGTCGAAGCCTTTCCATTCTGCACCGATGTTCAAACCGAAGCGGAAACGCGGAGTCGAGTTACCAATAATCTTACGGTCGCCCGGGTTGTCTACTGTATTCTCGCCGTTGGTGATTTTTCCGTCACCGTCCAGGTCGGCATACATCATGTCACCGGCCTTCCATCCTGAAGCAGCCAGGCTGACACCCGGAATGGTGTTCTGGTCTACCTTCTCCAAGTGTGCGGCCATTTCTTCGTCTGTCTTGGCCATGCCTACTGATTCATATCCCCAGATTTCGCCCAGATACTGTCCGGTGTAATAAGTGGAGAGTGACTTGCTGGCGTTGGGGTATTCCGTAATTTTAGTACGTGAATCAGAAAAGTTGAAGGCTACATTGTAGTTGAATTCACCGATGCGGTCCTGCCAGTTCAGCTGGAGTTCCCAACCTTTGGTGCGCAAAGACGTATTGTTGCGTTGCGGAGCCGAAGCACCCACAATCGGAGAGATTTCCTGTGCCGGTCCTACCATGTCTTTGGTATCACGGATAAAGTAGTTGAAGTAACCGCTCAAACGGTTGTTGAAAGCGCCGAAGTCCACACCGTAGTTGTAGCTGTAAACACGTTCCCAAGTCAGCAGGGAGCTTACCAGTCCTGGAGCGCTTGCAATGTTCGACTTGTTGGCCGCATCCAGCAACCAGCGTCCGCCTGCATCCGGGCTGCCCACTGTGACTGCCTGAATGGCATAAGTAGGATAGTAGGAGTTGGTGTTCTGGTTACCAAGGCTACCATAAGAGAAGCGGGGTTTCAAGGTGTTGACCCATTTGCTCAACGGTTCCCAGAAGGATTCGCGAGCGATGTTCCAACCTACGGAAACAGAAGGGAAGGTAGCCCAGCGGCTGTCTGCGCGGAAACGGGAAGAACCGTCGCGGCGGATGTTGAATTCAAACAGGTAACGTCCGTCGAAGTCGTAGTTCAAACGTCCAAAATAACCTAATGATGACCATTCACCGCGGTATGCGCCGTTGCTCTGTGTACCGGTAGAAGTATTGACATCCGGATTGTTGTCGTTCATCACGTCAGAACGTTTGGCCCATACATTGTTGTAGCGGTAGCTTTCGCTGTTCATACCGAGCATCACTTTCAGGTTGTGCTTTTCCAGGAAATTGAGGCTGTAGTCGGCATAGAGTGAAGTGGTAATCATCGTTTCACGCTGCTGTTCGCTGTAAGCCCAAGTCTTTCCGGCTGCCAGGTCGGCGTCACCACCCAGCCATTGTTCGGGAATCGGATTGTTTTCTTTGTCATAGAGATACACTCTGGCCACATTGTAAAGGTGTTCGTAGCTGCCTGTACGCAGAGCCAGGTCACCGTGAATGGTCAGTCCCTTCATCGGAGTCAGAATCAGGCTACCCTGTGTAAAGTAAGTGTCGTCCTGTGTATTGGAGCGTCCGCCCGAGGTCAGCTGCATCAGTTTCGGGTTACGAGTGTAATGACCGTTGTTGTCGTAAAGCGGCATGTTGGGGTGCAGCTTGGTAGTTTCTGCAAAGAAACGGTCGCCATACAGTTTCAGGAAGGTCGGCATGCCGATGTCTTCGCGGATGAAACGGCTGTTGAATTCCAGACGCATCCATTTGGTGATTTCCGCACTGATGCGGGCACTGGCATTGTAACGCTTTTTGTTGTCGTTGGCGTAGTTCATCTGTCCGTCCTGGCTCAGGAAGGCACCCGATACATAATATTGTATCTTTTCATTACCTCCCGACAGGCTTACGTTGTGCTCTTGTCCGAAAGCCGTCTTGTCGATGAAGTTGCGAGGCCAGTTCTGGTTGTCGTTGGAGTTCTGGTTGAAGGCGAAGCAGTTACCGTTCTGTGAAAGAGACGGGTCGGCAGTGGTAGTAATCTCCCCGCGCATGTACTGCTGGATACGTTCCATGGTGATGTCCGAGAAGAAGTGTGCTTCACCGGAACCCGTGTTGTCGATGGCACGGTTGAAGTACTGTGCAAAAGTATAGGCATCCAGCATGTCAGGGATGTTGGTCGGACGAGACCAGCGCAGGTTGTTGGAGTACGAAATGCTGGTCTTACCCTGCTTACCTTTCTTGGTAGTAACCAGGATGACACCGAACGGAGCACGTGAACCGTAGATGGCAGCAGAAGCCGCATCCATCAATACCGAGATGTTGTCGATGTCTTGCGGGTTCAACTGGTTCAGGTCGCCTGCCACACCGTCAATCAGCACGAGGGGAGAAGCGCTGGAACCTGTTCCCAGGTTACCTGTACCACGGATATTGAAAGAAGGATTGGCATCCAGCTTACCGCCGGCATCCGGGATGCTGACGTTCAGACCCGGAACTACACCTTGCAGGGCCTGGCCTACGGAGGTGACCGGACGGGATTCCAGTTTCTTGTTGTCCACCGAAGCTACGGCACCGGTCAGGTTCACTTTCTTCTGTGTACCGAAACCTACCACTACAACTTCGTCGAGTGTCTGGGTGTCTTCCGACAGGGCTACCTGATAAGAGGTCTTGCCTTTCTGTACCGGGATTTCCAATGTCTGATAACCGATGTACGATACGACCAGCGTACTCCCGGCAGCCACGTTGTTGAGCTGGAAGTTTCCGTCCAGGTCGGTGATACCGCCGTTGGTCGTACCTTTAATCACTACTGACGCCCCGATGATGGGTTCATTCAGCTTCTTGTCTGTGACAATTCCGGAGATGCTCATCTGTTGCGCGTGTAGCGGTAGCAAACCTGCCAGCACTGCGATGAGCAGAGTGATGAATTGTGTCTTCATAAGGTTCCTTTTTAGATTAAGTTGTTAATTAGATGGTTAAACAAATTGGGTGTCTTCACCTTTTGCAAAGCTATGAATTTAATGTTTCAGTCACGGTGGGTAAACGTCGCATTAATGGGGGGTATTCTTCTTATCACCGCTTTTTTAGGGGTAAAATCTGTTTTTTTCACTTTCAGAAGGCATTTTGTAGCGGATTTTTGTTTTCTTTGCATTTGTTTACTAGGCTAAATCTAAAGAATGAAAATTTACACACTTATAGTCCTCTTTTTTGTCGGAATCGTGCTTCCGTCTGGAGCCCAAAGGTTGCTGGAAAAAGATTTTCAGGTGCTGAACATGAACGACGGAATAGCCGACAATGACATTCATTCCATTGAAAAGGATGCCGAAGGCTTTATCTGGTTTGGTACCAGCAGCGGATTGAGCCGCTACGACGGGCAGGATTTCAAGACTTTCCGCATCACGGAGGCCCTTCATCGCACGGTGGGGAAAGTAGTCTCACTGAACAAAGATTATTTGCTGGTCCGTTCGGAGCGGACACTGTTTCTGTTCGACAAGCAGTGGGAAAGGTTTCTCTCTCTCTGGGATGTGGAGCGGAACAGGATTGTGGACTTTACCCGTTTCGTGGCGACCAGCGACGGACATTGCTGGGGAGTGGCCGGAAACACACTTTCGGAGATGGATTTGTCTACGGCTTCCTTCCGGGAAGATACGGCCTTTGTTCATTTGCAATCCACGGTCAAGGTGGAATCGGAGCAGGAACTTATGATGCTCTGTCTGGGAGAAGACGGGAAGAGTCTTTATGGTATAGGCCGGAAAGGTACGGTTTACCGTTATGACCGGGGGCAGAAGCGGCTGGAAACGCTTTGTGTCCGCCCGATGCAGCTGGATGTGCTGGTTACTTCGGCGTTGCAGGGGGATAATTTTCTGTGGATAACGACTCTCGGCGACGGACTGTATGCTTACGACCTGACCACCCGTGTGATGCATCACTGGCGCTACAATCCGGCCAACCGCAACGAACAGCTCTCGCACAACGATGTGTTCCAGCTTTTGCCCCTGGGGGACTCCCGCTACATGGCCTTGACATGGAACGGCTATACGCTGCTTACATTGACCCCGGAGCGGGAACTGAAGATGCGGGCTTTTCATTCTTTCGAGAACAGCGGTAACCAGTACATCGAGACCCGCATGGTGACCGGCTATTATGACCCCGAAGGATTGCTGTGGATTGGAACGGAAGGAGGGGGCGTGCTGTTTTCTGACCTGCGCCAGCTTTTCTATCAGCAATATGCACAGGCACATTCCAATGAACTGTGCGGTATCCAGATGGATAAGGAAGGCTACCTCTGGCTGGCCACTTTCCACAAGGGACTGCTGCGCAGCACGCGGCCTTTTGATGCGGCTGTGCCCGTGGATTTCCGCTCGGTGGAACCGGGCGTGGCGGTGGTACGTACCGTGTTGTGCAGTGCCGCAGACGTCCGTGGCGGACTTTGGTTCGGCTCTCAGGGTGGAAAAGTGCTCCGTTATGGAGAGGACGGCAGCTGGCAGGTGGTGGAAATTGTTCCGGAAAAAGGAAAATCACCAGAGGTGTGGAGCCTGTTGCCTCTGTCGGAAAATGAGGCCTGGGCGGGTACCAGCAGCGGACTTTACCGCGTGAATCTCCGTAAAGGAACTTCGGTGAAGGTGGAATGGAAGAATTCCCAGATTTCCAATCGTGTGCATGTACGGGCATTGGCTCGTAGTGATGCCCACACGTTGTGGCTAGGTACAGCTCGCGGCCTGTTGCGCCTCACGATGGAAGGAAACCGGGTGATGCGCTCGCATACTGGTTATGAAAAAGAAGCAGGCATGCCGGTAACGGACGTGGAAGTGCGGGCACTCCTATGGGGAAGCGACCGGAAATTGTGGGTGGGGTATGCCGGCAACGGACTCGGCGTATGTTCACCAGAAGCAGACCGCATTGTATGTCGTTACACCACCGAGGAGGGCTTGTGCAGTAATTTCGTGACCGCTTTGGCTGAAGACGGCGACCATTCCTTGTGGGTGGGCTCCAATTCCGGAATCTCTCGCTTGAGCCGCCATTTGCAGTCGTTCTACAATTTCTATATCTCGGGCAGCAACCGTTCTGTGTTCTTCGGAAAGGATTTCCTGTTTTGGGGCAACCATAGCACGCTGACTTATTTCCGTCCCTCTCGGCTCCGCTTTCATTATCCCATCGAAAAGGGAAGGGTGGTGTTCACCGACCTGGAAGTCAACCATACGTCGGTGCAGATTGGCGAGCATGTGAACGGGCAGGTGATCTTGTCGCGCTCCTTGCTCTATACGAAAGGGATACACCTGAACCATGCCAACCGGAACTTCTCGCTTTCGTTCTCCAACCTGCTTTACCTGCACAAGCTTCAGAAATACCTGTACCGCCTGTACCCGTATCAGGAGGAATGGATTATGGCCGACGAGGGAGACAAAATCTCCTACGACCGTCTGCCTGCGGGAGAATATACGTTTCAGGTGAAGACGGTCTTTCAAGACCAGAGCGAGGGAGAGGTGAGCAGCCTGGACATTGTGGTCGACCCGCATTGGAGCGAGACCTGGTGGTTCCGTCTGCTGGCCACTCTCGGACTGATGGGAATATTGTTGGTCTATATCCACCGGGTTCGGCTGAAAGAAAAGCGCGTGCAGTATGAACTGCGGCTGGAGCACGAACTGTTTACGGTGAACATGGAGCGCAACAAGGAAATCGAGCTTCGCAAGGAGCGGGAAGATTTCTTCACGATGGCGGCTCATGAGCTGCGTACCCCGCTTACCCTGATACTGGCTCCTTTGCGTGAGCTCCTGCACAAGACACCCACTTCGCATCCTTTCTATGCCAAGCTGTCCATGATGTTCAAGTACGCCGAAGGGCTGCATACCCTGACCGACCGCCTGCTTTACATCCAGAAGGCAGAGGCCGGGATGGTGAAGCTCTGTCTGTCGCAGGTGGATGTGGAAGCCTTGCTGGTGGATGTGGCGCAGGGGTTCCAGTCGCTGGCTGCCGAACGGAAGATAGATTACGCCTGGGAACTGGCGCCGGACTGTGTGCCAGTATGGGCCGACCGGGAGAAACTTTCATCGGTGGTGCAGAACCTGATATCGAATGCGTTCAAATACACGCCGGAAGGAGGGAAAATCCGTCTGAAGGTGGAACGGAAAGAAATAGACGGGGAATATTTCTGCTGTCTGTCGGTGAGCGATACCGGAAAAGGCATTGATAGTGTTCTCCTGCAGCATATCTTCGACCCCTTCGTGACGGGAAAGGAAGCACCCGCTGTTTCTACGCATGTGGGTATTGGCCTGAAAATCGTGAAACACATCGTGGAGATGCATCACGGACGGGTCACCGTGGACAGCGAGCCGGGCAAGGGCAGTCTGTTCTGTGTGTACCTGCCCGAAGGAAAATCGCATTTCAGTGAAGACGACTGTACATGGGAAGAAAGTTCAGAGGCCGTCGTTGCTCCAGAAGTCTCCTCTGTTGTGCCGGAAATGATTTTCCCTGCGACATCGGAACATGTTGCAGAGGCGAAGGAGGAAAAGTTGTCTGCCGCCCGCCAGACGGTACTTGTAATTGAAGACAATACCGACATGCGTCACTACCTGTGTGAATTGTTGCGGAAGCAGTATCGGGTGCTGGAGGCCGAAAACGGAGAAGAAGGTCTGAAGATTGCCGTGGAGCAGGTGCCCGACCTGGTGCTGTCGGATGTGATGATGCCTGTGAT
Organism: Phocaeicola fibrisolvens; assembly: GCF_025567125.1. NCBI lineage: Bacteria > Pseudomonadati > Bacteroidota > Bacteroidia > Bacteroidales > Bacteroidaceae > Phocaeicola > Phocaeicola fibrisolvens. The sequence continues at coordinate 125,952 of NZ_JAOQJI010000007.1, forward strand.
GGACGGGTTCACCTGCTGTGCCGAACTGCGCAAGCGGAAGGAAACGGCCCACATCCCCGTCTTGATGCTCACCGCCAAGGCCGAGGACAGAGACAGCGTGGAAGCCTCCCGGCGGGGAGCCGACGACTACCTGCGCAAGCCGTTCAATCCGGAAGTGCTGCTGGCCAAGATAGCCTGTCTGCTCGACATGCGCCGTCGTCTGAAACAGATTTACACCCGTACGTTGCTGCATGCGTCGTCTGCCGCGTCAGCTTCGACGGAGAAACCGGAAAGCACGGAAAGCGAATTTATGCAGAAGGTGTGGGCTTGCATCGAGGCGAATGTCAGCAATCCCGATTTCAATGTCAAGGTGCTGTCTGGGGAACTTCACATGAGCCTTGCCACCCTCTACCGCAAGCTGAAGCAGCATACCGACCTTTCGGCCGTGGAACTGATTCGCCACATCCGTATGACCAAGGCCGCCTTGCTGCTGATGGAAACCAGTCTCTCGGTGACGGAAGTGGCCGAGCGCGTAGGCTTCAACGACCTGCCTACCTTCCGCAAGCATTTTACGGACATGTTCGGCGTTTCCCCTTCCAAGTATGCCGAGAGCGGGCAGGGCGGAAACAACAAGTCCCAGCCAGAGGCCGGGACCGGGGTGTGATAAATCAATCAGAGAAATATTGTACGGATAAGTTTATCCGCACTGGCTCCGGTATTCGTTCGGGGTGTGTCCCACCAGCCGCTTGAACATGCGGCTCATGTGCTGCGGGTACTGGAAGCCCAGGCTGTAGGCAATCTCGCTCATGGGCTTGGTGGTGGAAAGCAGCATTTCCTTCGCCCTTTCAATCACCTTTCCCTGAATGTATTCCGAGGCCGTCCGTCCCGTCTGCCGGCTGATCATGTCGCCGAAATAGTTGGGTGAGAGGAAAACCTTCTCCGCAAAGTATTTCACCGTAGGCAGTCCCTCTTCCTGCGGTGCCGGACTGTCGAAATACTCATCGAGCAACTGTTCAAAGCGTACGATGATGTCTTTGTTGGAAGCCTCGCGCGTGGTGAACTGCCGTTCGTAGAAGCGCATGCAGTAGTCCAGCAGCAGTCCGATGTTGGCCGTAATCAGGCGGCGGCTGTGCTTGTCGGCGGGGCGTCGCAGTTCCGTGTCAATCTTTTGCAGGCAGTCCATCACCGTGCGCCGTTCGTCCTCCGACACGTGCAGCGCCTCGCGGGTTTCGTAGGAGAAAAAGGAGTAATGCTTGATGTCCCTTCCCAGCTGCGTGCCCCGGATAAAATCCGGATGAAACAGCAGTCCGTGGCATTGGGGCAGTGTGCCTTCCTTCATGCGGAAAGAGGCCACCTGGCCCGGGGCGAAACAGACAATCGTCCCCTCCTGGTAGTCGTAGGGTTGGCGTCCGTAGGTGATGTCTCCGCAACAGATTTCTTTCAGGAACAGGGCATACACCCCATAGTTGACTTTAAACTCCTGCGGCCACCGCGTAGCCTTCGACAAGTCGACCACGCTGACCATCGGGTGCAGGGTCTCCAGCCCGAAGAGCCGGTTGTATTTTTCCACTGAATCCAGTTCAATCACTTCTTCTTTCATCGTCTTTCCTCCGTTTATTCTCTGGCAAATTTACGATTTATTCTTGGGAAAACCAATTGCCGCCATAAACCATTCCTGCTTCATGGCGGAGAGAAAAGCGCCCGGCCCACTTTATCCTCCGGAAAAATCAGACGGACTGCCTGTCTTTTTTGACCAGATAAGCGTCCTAACCGACCGCGCAGGCGTAAACCGGGATTTCCCCGTCCGGAAATCCAGTGTCATTTTTATAAATTCGTCACAGCCGATACCCCTTTCCGGGGAACGGAAAAACGTTAGACGAAGGGAAAAATGAATGACAAGAATGAATACGGAGGAACCGTAAATGCATCTTCCGGTGAAAAGCAGATGGGAGATACGTCCGGACTGAAGACTCTCAAACGGTTCCGACCCCAGCCTCACTGGTATGCGCTTCGTGCCACTTACGGGCGGGAGAAAAAGGCATACGACTATATGGTCTGCCAGGGAAGAACGGCCTTTTATCCGACAATCAAGCGGATGAAACTGGTGGACGGGAAGAAAAGGAGCGTGGAAGAATCGCGCATCCCCAACCTCCTGTTTGTCTATGGGCTGGAGGCTGAGATAAGGCATCTGCTGGGAGAGAATGCCGACCTTTCTTTCCTCCGTTTCTATTGCGGGCATTCCCATGTAGGCACACGAACGGTGACAAGTCCTCTTGTGATACCCGACGCCCAGATTGAAAGCCTCAAGATTATCTGTGATTCCGAGAATGAAGACATCCTCTTTGTACCCGACGACGTGAGTAAATTCCGGGAAGGCCAGCTGGTACGGGTTGTGCACGGGGCCTTTGAGGGGGTGACAGGCCGTGTAGCCCGCTACCGTGGACAGCAGCGGGTGGCCGTGGTGGTCGATGGTTTGTTTTCGATGGCGACGGCTTATGTGCCGAGTGCCTTTCTGGAAAAGCTGTAGAAAGGATGCCCTTACGCTATTCCCAACAATTCAATCTCAAAAATCAGGGTGGAGCCTCCGGGAATGCCGGGCTGTGAGAACTTGCCGTAGCCCATCTCTGCCGGGAGGTAAATCTCCCATTTGTCGCCCACGCACATCTGCTGCATCGCGATGATCCATCCCTCAATGAGGTCGCTCAGGCGGAAAGCGGCAGGAGCCCCTCCGCGGCTGCTGTCAAACTTCTTCCCGTTGATGGTCCATCCCGTGTAGTGTGCGGTGACGATGCTCCGCGGCGTGGGATGCTTGCCGTCGTTCGCACCCGAAGCCAGTACCTTGTAGTAGATTCCCTTGGGGAGGGCTTGTACTCCCTCTTCCTTTGCCTTTTCGGCCAGCCAGTCCTTGTTGGCCTGCATGTATTCTTTTTTTCCCATTTGCAAATGATTTTGGCGTAAAGATACGGATTTTCCGGAAACCGTTCTATTTCCGCCGCGAGGAATCGTCCAGTTGCATCCTTCTGATGCCCTCTTCGAAGGTGTGTGGCCGATAGCCCAGGTCCCGTCGGGCCTTTTCGATGCTCAGTCCGCTGAACCGGGGACGGGGAGTCTTTTCCTGCATCGCGGCCGTGTGCACCGGAAGGATGAGCGAACGGTCCAGGCCCAGTGTGTCGGCTGTGCGCAGTGCCATGTCGGCCACGGTCATACATTCTCCGCCGCAGAGGTGATAGATGCCGCAGACCGGTTGTGCGACGAGCTTCTCAATGCCCTGCACCACGTCGCCCACATAAGTCGGCGTGCGCCACTGGTCGTCTGCCACCCGTATCTCCTGGTGGTTGCGCAGACGCTGGATGACCAGCGAGACGATGTTGCCATGCTGTCCCGGATAAGGAGCTCCGTACACCACTACGATGCGGGCAATGGCATAGTTCCGGCAGATGGAGGCCACCACCTTCTCGCTTTCCCATTTCGTGTGGCCGTAGTAATTGACAGGAGAGGGCGTATCCTCCTCGGTGTACAGCTGGCAGGTGTCTCCTCCGAACACGAAATCGGTAGACAGGTGGATGAGCCGGCTGCCGTATTGCGCACACAAGGTAGCCAGGCTGGCCACGGCATTCACGTTCACCGCCTCGGCTTCGGCTGGATGCGTCTCGGCATAATCTGTGGCCGAAAGGGCCGCCGTGTGGACCACCACATCGGGCTGCACTTCCTCCATCCGTTTTTTTAGTTCCGCTTCGTTCGTGATGTCCGTCTCCAGAAAACGGTAGCCGTGTGCCGGCGGACAAATGTCCGGATGCAATGAGCAACCGGTGACCTGCCAGTCGGGTTTCTTTGCAAAAGCATATAGCAGGTGACGCCCTGTAAACCCGTTGGCCCCGACAATCAGTATTTTCTTGTTCATGACTTGTAGGTGAATCGTTTCAACGGTCAAAGGTACAAAAAAATGTGGGATTCCGCTTTGTCCTTAAAACAATCCCTGCACCCATCCCCACAGTTCCGCGCTGAGATAGACCACCGCTTTGGCAAGCCAGTAGATGAGCACGCACAGCAGCAGGATGCCCACGGCGGTGAGCACGGCCTTGCGGTTCACCTCCCGGATGATTTCCTGGTCGCCCTCCACGAAGCCCACAATCAGCCGGAAGTTCTTGGTGTACGAGCGGCTGAAAATGTCCAGCAGGTCGCCAATCCAGAGCGGGATGATGCCCAGCAGCATGTCCGTCAGCATGTTGTAGACGATGGCCAGGGTGAGAGGGATGGACTTGATTCTGAACAGGGACACGGCAAGAAAAGGCAGCATCATGACAGACGAGAAGATGTCGCCTGCCGTCGGGAAAAGCAGGCCGATGAGAGGGTCCAGAAAATACCGGTCCATCACGTTCTTGATGGCCCTGATCAGTCGGTAGAGCGGGTCGGTTTCCCACTGCAGGCGTTGGGTATTTTGTCTTGTAGTCTTCATTGGATGGCTTGTCGGGTACAAAGATAGTAATTCCCGGCAAAAACGCTATCTTTGCATAAACTATTCAAGAAACCTATGCAACTCATCTATATCTTCCACAGCGGCTTTGCCCTCGAGACCGACCGCTGCATCCTCGTGTTTGATTACTGGATGGACCCTGCCGGCGTGATGCCCCGTCTGCTGCGGTCGCCCAAGCCGATGTACGTCTTCTCCAGCCATTTCCACGAAGACCATTTCAACCGCGACATCTTCTCCTGGCGGACCGTGAAGACGAACCTCCGCTACATCCTTTCGAAAGACATCCTGAAGCACCGACGCGCGCAGAAGGACGAAGCCGACGCCTGGCTGGGCAAGGGAGCTACGTGGGCAGACGAGCTGGTGCACGTGGCCGCCACCGGAAGCACCGACAGCGGCGTGTCGTGGGTGATTGAGACCGGCGGCAAGCGCATCTTCCATGCCGGCGACCTGAACAACTGGTACGCCCGCTTCCTGACCGACGACTACTACGGAGGTACGGTCTACAGTCCCGATTTCGGCATGGACATCGACCCTCTGAAGGAAGAGAAACGTTACCTGGGCGAGCTGAAAGACATCCGCAAGCTCACCGACCGTTTCGACGTGGTGATGTTCCCCGTAGACGGGCGCATCGGAAACGGCTACACCCGCGGGGCCCGTCAGTTTCTCGACGTGTTTCAGGTCGGCCTGTTCGTGCCCATGCATTTCGTGGCCAGCGGCTTCGAATCGGCCTGGCGGATGAAAGAGTTCACCGACGCCCAGTCCGTCCCGTTCTGGAGCATCCGGCAGGAAGGAGAGACGTATGTGGTGGGCAAGCGCATCGAGGTGGTGGCGGCGGTCATCGTCCGAGACGGGAAGTACTTCGCCACCCAGCGCGGCTACGGTGAGTTCAAGGATTACTGGGAGTTTCCCGGCGGGAAGATGGAGCCGGGCGAGAGCAGGGAAGAGGCCCTGGTGCGGGAAATCCGCGAGGAGCTGGACACGGACATCCGGGTGGATGCCTTCCTCACCACGGTGGACTGTGAGTATCCGTCGTTCCACCTCACCATGCACTGCTACCTTTGCTCGGTGGTTTCCGGTAGCCTGGTGCTGAAGGAGCATGAGAACGCCGCCTGGCTGAAGCGGGAGGAGCTGGAGAGTGTGGCGTGGCTTCCGGCGGATGTGAGGGTGGTGGAGGAGATAAAGAGGCAGTCAACCTCTTCCAGCCGTAACTTTATTCAGGACTGACGGGATTGTTTGTGTGATAGGTATCTTCTGTATCTTCCGCAGCCATGAACGGTTCTTCTTCCTCGATGGAGTAGCTCACGGCGTGGTCTTTCAGGTAAATATGGTTGAGCGTATATTCCAGAGCCAGTAGCGTCTGCTCCCGTTTCTGAGGTTTCAGCTCACATTCCCATATCGTCATGCAGTGCCAGCCCATTTGTGCCAGTTTCTGCTGCACCTGCTTGTCACGTTCTATGTTGCGTGTGATTTTTCGTGTCCAGAATTCCGTGTTGGTTTTGGGGATGACATAATATTTGCACCCCTCATGTCCGTGCCAGAAACATCCGTTGACAAAGATACAGGTACGGTATTTCCGCAGCACGATGTCCGGACGCCCCGGTAGACGCGGATGGTTCAGACGGTACCTGAATCCGTGGGCGAACAGGTACTTTCTGACTATCATTTCCGGCTTGGTGTTGGCCGAGTGAATGGCAGCCATGTTTTTGTGTCGCTGGTCTTGAGAGAGGATGTCCATGATTCTGTTTTGCTATTTTATGTAATTATACATCTTGATTACATCCTCAATGGAGATAACCTCTCCCGGGCGCATTATCTCATAAATAGATTTCCAGGTATCTCCGATATGAATATATTTCCCCAGCTTGAACTTCAGGCAAGGTTGTGTATTACCTTCTTTGTCTTTGTAACTGCCGAACTGTAGTTTCTCTATTTGATAGAAGCCGTCAATTTTTCCGCTCACCATAGGCAGGAAGTATTTGACTTCAATCAGATTAGTTGGCGGAATTTTTTCCATCGTGTATAGTTGGGCCTGATGGGTGCGGAAAGTTTCATAATCCTCATCCTTGACACGGATAAGTCCTGTAAACACATTTTTTACAGAGGTTACCATTTCTGTTGGAATTGCGCTATGTGTTTTCGAATCATACTGTTCAAACATCGGCCTTGGATCTTCTCCCATTTTACATTCCTGAATGACAAAATATTTACCCAATTTGTCCAGCAGAATCCTGTTTTCATCTGGAAAGTCTTTGCTGAGAGCCAGAGAATAAATATCTTTTTCCGGATAGGGAGTATAAATCTTTCCAAGCAATTCCTGGAAGTGCTCTTTGATATAGGATGCTGCGTTTACTCCGCTACGTGCCTTCATGGCATGGAACTGGAAATTATCTTCCAGCATTTTCTGTATTTCCTGTCGGAATTTCTCTCTGACTGCGGCCTTCCATGAATCTTTTTGCAAGGCATTGTTTCTAGCATATAAAGAAACCACATAAAGAAAGTTCACGTCATAATGGCATACAAGCAAAGTATCGCGGTCAAACAGTCTGTTGTCAAATTGCTTGTTACAGAAATAAGTGTGCTGTTTGTCAGTGATTTGCAGTTTTTCTTTGTAGTTTAGTTCCTCATTCAGACGGGCACTGATAAAGAAGTTTGGAATGATGTTATAACCTTCAGTCTGGTCATCCCGCAGTTTGGAGACACCTTTTGCTTTGGACAGGTTGACTTTCTCGTCCTCGCCATTCATGAAGAGGTTTAGGTTCCATTGAATCACATTGCGTGCATAAGTGAACTGTTTGTACACAGAGTGGCGACCTATGGCATTGCCTCTCTTGTAATATTTAGAATCACCTATGTAGTAGATAGGCTGTTCCTCGGTAGTTGTCAGACTCTTGTAGGTGTACATGTGGTCTACCAGCTTGCCGTCTTCCTGTTCCTTCAGTCCGTCAGGAATATTCTTGTCACCAATAAGTTCATCAATAATCGCCTCGAAAACGATGTTGAAATTCTTTACCAGCAGGTATTCCTGCAAATCCGTATTTATCTGTACCTGTCTTGCCGCATCAAAAAAGGCATAGCAAAGATTCCATAATTCCAGTGCCTTATCGGAGAAATACTTGTATTTGATTTGCAGCAGACGTGTTTTACCGATTCCGCTCAAGTATGTTTCAAACTGTTTCCCCTTGATCAGATTAAAGTGACAGTCTATTTCTTTGGCAAATCCGTAATGGTCACCGATGTAGTTCAGGATGGAGAAAAATATAATCAAAAGTTCCTCGTCAAAATTTATCTGCCTTTTTTTGTTGACTGGATTCAGGTATACAGGATGATTGTTTTGAACGATGGCGGTGGTTGTGCCTATGGTACGTGTCCAATTTATCTTGTTGTATCCTGAATGCAGGTTTTTCAAGATGAAGAAGAAAAAGTTTCGGTTGTCCTTGTTGAATTGAATAAGCGAGAGCAGTATGTCCAGGAACGTGTTGCTTAACCTGCGACTGCCTTTTCCGATTTGAATAATCTTTTTGTGATATACGATGTCCGTCTGGTTGTTTTGGTCTGTCCTGAATACATCAATTGTGCGGTAAATCCACACGGAAAACTCATAAATGAAGTTCTTTTCTTTCTGAGTAAGCTGGTCGTTTTTATCAAGATGAATGATGTCCTCCGGTTTATATTTACCGAAAACCAGTTCTTTTCCATCGATATCTTCCAGAAGAACCTTGGGCAAGATAAATACGCAGTCGTGCAGTTGGGTATTGTAAAAATAACCTACGTAATTCAGAACCACGTAGCCCTCTACATTTTCCAAAGCATCAATGCCGTGGAGAATGTCTTTTACGTTTGCCGCAAGATATTGATGTCCTTCTATGATGATTTTCATGAATCTTCTTACATTTCAATTACTTTGACTTTTAGACCTAAATTTAGTTTATCTGATATCTCTTGTATTTTGGCCAGTTTGGCATCCGTAGAGAATTTTGTGAGAACCAGATATCCATCTTTTATGCTTCTTTGGGATTGTCCATAACCTTTATCATCGGTTATTGGAGTTTTACTAATTAATTTATAACCTGAGATAAGTATATTTAGAGCCTCTACCTTACTTGGTCCGATTTTGTTGATAACTTCTAGAAGTGTAGTAGTAGAATTATTGTGTTCAATGATTTCTCCGTTAGGGAATACTACTTGTAGATGCCTTTTGGTATATGTACCTGATTGATCAGCTTTTTCATCTTCTTCTTTTTCTTCCTCGTTGATTATTTCAACTCCTAGATTGTTCAAGAATAAGTCAATTTTCTCATTCTGCACAATAGCTTTACCGTTTCTGTCAGCCTTGTAGAACTTGTCAAAAGAAAGTGTACCTCCATCTGTATCCTTGAAGATGGTTCCGTCGAATCCATAATCCTTGAATACATCATTCCATAGATAAAAGATGACTTTTCCCACAAAGGTTTCTGCACTGATATAGCCGTTTTCGGCTTTGCAAAAGAAAAAACCTAATTTTTTGTCTTCTGAATTGGTGGTTGAGCCAATCTGAAGATTGATTTTTTCAATGAATGACCACCAGTCGTATTCGTTAGTACCTACACTGATTTTCCAGTTCAGCTCGTTTCCATTATCATCATAACCCTTTCCTATAGGCATGTACTGCCATTCCCAACGGCGTTTGAAAGCTGAATCCACAGGGAAGAGTGACTGGTCGCTGGTATTCATGGTAGCCCATATATAAAGATTGTCCGGCAAAAGCAGAATTTCTCCTTTCAGTACCTGCTCTGTAATTTGTCGCCCGTTGTATAAGTTATTGATTCGTTCAGACTGAGGAATGGAAAGCCCATCGAACGCTTTGCAAAGCTGCTTTTTCATATCGGTGTCTGTATAGATGGGGTAGTCAGAGAATCCTGTAGAATTTCGGTCAAGAAGTTGGAACAAATCGCCGAATACTTGGGCACAATTACCTCGGTTGATTTCTTCGATAATGAGATATTGCTTTTGAGGTTCTGCGTCCTCAGCCGCTTTTGCATAGAATTTCCATGCCTGTATGTAGGCTTGAAGAAAAGCCTGATTGACAAATTCATATACAATCCGGTCTTCCTTGACTTCTTCTCCTCCTTCGATAATCTTATGACCAGCTACGTCACGCATCGTTACTTGGATGGTCGTAGGTTTGTAGGCACCGACAAATGTGGAATAATCACTGTCAGGATGGAATGTGGTACGGATAACACTTTCATCCTTGGTTGTTTCATTAATGGTGTATGACTTACCTGTACCCGGAGCACCGTAAAAAATAATCTGCAACCCTTCTTTTGATGCAATGTTTTTTTCTTCCTTTTCTTGGGAAAGGAATAGAATCGGATTATTGTTGGCTATTTGGAAAAAATTATCAAATAATGAATTTTTGGGAATATAATAGAATGCATATTTATTTATTCCCTTTTCTTTGATAGCGAAATAGTCATCAATATTGCTGATATTTAGTTGCAATTTTTCAAGAAGATAATCTTTTAAATCTATGGAGCTGTCAGCATTTTGATATATCTTATAATCACCTCTTGCTGGACTTAACCTTAAATGTGTTTTGACATTTGTTTTAATGGTCGGGTTATTAATTGAGCAACATTCAAATTCTACAAAATAGTCATTATTAGTAAAATGAAAGAATTCTTCTATCACTTTCTTATTAAATTCTATTTGTTTCCCTTTGCTAGGGTTTAAATCATTGGCACGAAATTTAGAAATATAAATCATGGATTAATAAATTTGCCCCATTGCTCAGCAATAGCTTCTGCGAAACCTGGGAATGTTTTACTTCTTAAACGTCTTCTTTCTTCTGTTGATATTTTTGTATTAAATGAGTCTGAATACCATTTAGGTAAAGAACGGCCACTTGATAGTACAACCCTAGGACCTTCATCTACTATATTTGTAGGTTGTAATAAGGGAAGATTGTGTAACCATAGGCATGTTTTTTTTGATGCTGAATCTCCAAACCAAAAAGGTTGAACTATTTGGTCTGGTTTCCTATATTCCGCACTCATACAACCAACAGGGTTCTCAATAGCCCAATGCTTTATATCTGTTTTAGTAAATTCCATAAAAAATTTTATGGCCTCTTGTTTAGCTTTTCTTCTTCCTGGATGATTAGGATGTTCTCTTCGTTGTTCTATTGGTAAATTGGCATCATCTGGATGATAAAGCCATCTTGCTCCACTAACTGATAAGTATGTGCATGGTGGGTGTGCAATCATTAAATCCCAATTCTCTCCATGAGGTAAATAATATTTCTCCCCAGTTTCCAATGTTCCTCCATGATTAGGGATAACTTGAAGGACATCTTCTTTAAAATGCCATTCCGGATGTCCGCCAGAACATTCTAGAATATCACAACTAAATGCATTATATCCTCGTTTTCTAAAAGCCTTACATATAGTTTGACTTTCTTCACATGCAATCAATATATTCATATATTATTTTTTCTAAGTTCTTTATAAATGGCATTTGCAATACCTTTAGCCAATAATACAGGAACAGCATTGCCAATCATTTTAAAGCAATATGAATTAGATCCTATGAATTCAAAATCCAAAGGGAAACTCATTAACGTCGCAGCTTCTCGTATTGTTATACTTCTAGCCTGTTGCGCATCAGGGTGAATGAACATCATCCCATCTTTACTTAAATGTGCTACAATTGTATGAGACGGTTTATCCCACTCTAAGTTTTTATACTTTGTATACAAAGTTTTGTGTCCTGTGGCTTGATAATAATAGTCAACTTGCTCTTTATGCGATATATAGTTCATCCTTTTTTCCACCCATTCTTTGAATATCTTTATTTCTCTTAAAGAATTATACCTCGGAATGTGTTGAGTTATTTCTTTTCTTTCGTTACTCACTTTATGAGATATATTAATGCGTCCCTCTTTCTGTGGTTCTTTTAAGGGATAAATATGTGGAAAATTTCCAATAGCATCTTTTACAGTTTTTATAGGTAAAGGCGATTCTTCAGCTTTTATTGAATCATATAAACTGTTTAAGTTTAGGCAACTTCCTTTTTTTATTCCTAAAATAATAACTCTTTTACGATATTGTGGTACTTGAAATTGTACAGCATCAAATATGGAATTGCGTAGCTCTTCAGGAGAACGAATTTCGTAACCGATTGCATTGAACGCTTCAAAAATGCGTTCGGTTACATGTTTCCCTCCAGGCTTTGCGCTTAATATACCAGGGACATTCTCAAATACAAACATTTTAGGTTTAAAAAAATCTACAATACTTACAAAGCTTTCAAAGAGATAATTTCTATAGTCATTTTGCATAGAATTTTTATCTGTAGCACGGCCATGTATAGAGTATGCTTGACAAGGCGGACCACCGATAATAACATCTACTTTATTTTCTCCTATAATTTCTTTTAATCCTCCATGAATAAAATCCTTATGATTATCTCCTTTGTATTTAGATAAAGTTTCTTCAGACCAATTTCCATTGATTAGTTCATCTGTCTTTTGTACGTCAAATAGCACAACATCTCTCAAGGCTTCTTTAGGGGTATAATTCCAATGTGTAACTAGTCTATGACGTAAAGTCTCTACCATAGGTTTTTCCCATTCAACATGTGCTAATGATCTGAAATATCCGGATTGAAGAAATCCTTCAGTCAGGCCTCCACACCCTGAGAACAAATCAATAAAAGTATATTTATGTGTCATTATATGTTTATTTTCATATATTGTATTTGCAAAATTATTTTTAAATGCACTCAATAGGTTTGTATTTTTACATGTTATGATTGGCATTTTTATTCTTAAATACTGCAAAGATAGAAAATTTTGTTATGCCGTAAATGGTAAAAGGGATATTTTCTAGTGGTGTATACTAGATTGCGTCAATGTGATTTTTAGTGCATATTTAATTTGTTATAATAAAGTCTTTTAAATTGGTAGGCTTAATAAATATTTCTGTTTCTTTATCTTACTTTTTCTTGAAAATTTTTGCAGAGAAAACGCATCAAAATTTCTTTAACAGGATTTAGTTTTTGATGTTTGTATTTATCTGATTATCAGGTTGTTTAGTTTGCATGTGTCGATGTTTTTCATTATCTTTATAATAAAAAACAGATAAATATGGATTCAATATCAAAGAAATTCTTGATTATGGATAATTTGGCAAAGGCCATGGAGCCTTTGGATACACGTGTACAAG